>NZ_JBEXOV010000077.1:0-35404 GCF_040611715.1 Streptomyces sp. NPDC006544
CCGAAGAAGCTGGTCTACGGCAGTGTGTCGAAGATCCGTGCGCAGGTGTCGCACCTGAACGACTTCAAGGCGTCCTTCGACAAGGTCGGCAACGGTCTCAAGGGGATGGGGGAACCGGACGGGCTGAAGGGCAAGGCCGCGGACGCGTTCCGCGAGTCGGTGGCGAAGGAGCCGCCGCGCTGGTTCAAGGCGGCTGACGCGTTCGGGAAGGCCGCGGACGCGATGGGGCGGTTCGCGGAGACGGTGGAGTGGGCGCAGAACCAGGCCAAGGAGGCGCTGGAGGAGTACAACCGGGCGAAGAAGGTCTCCACCGAGGCCCGCACCGCGCACAACAAGCTGGTCGACACCTACAACGACGCGTTGAAGGCGAAGCAGGACCCGCTGCCGCCCCGCCCCTCGGAGAACTTCACCGACCCGGGGACCGCGATCGCGACGGCTGCGCAGGACAAGCTCGATACGGCCCGCAAGCAGCGCAACGACGTCGCCGAGACGGTGCGTACGGCGGTGCGGGCGGCGCGGGACGCGGCTCCGCCGAAGCCCTCGTACACCGAGCAGTTCGGTGACGGGATGGATTACATAGACCTTGCCAAGACGCATCTGACGGGTGGTGTCCTCAAGGGCACGGCGGGCATCGTGAACTTCGCCCGTGCGCTCAACCCGACGGACCCGTACAACCTGACGCACCCGGCCGAATACCTGACGAACCTGAACTCGACGGCCGCGGGTCTGGTCACGATGGCCAACGACCCGATGGGCGCGGGCAAGCAGATGCTCGACGAGTTCATGAAGGACCCCTCCGAGGGCATCGGCAAGATGCTGCCGGAACTCGTCGGCTCCAAGGGACTGGGGTCGTTGAAGAAGGTCGGCTCTGCCGCCTCGCACCTCGACGACCTCAAGGGACCCGGCCGCAAGGCGCTCGACGCCGACGGTCCGGAGAAGCCCGCGCGCTCCGGCTGTGACATCGTCTGCGACGGCGACCCCGTCGACGTGGCCACCGGTCGAATGCTGCTCTCGCAGACGGACCTGGCCCTGCCCGGCACGCTGCCACTGGTCTTCGAGCGGACCTTCGAGTCCGCGTACCGGGCAGGCCGCTGGTTCGGGCCGACCTGGGCGAGCACCATCGACCAGCGGTTGGAGATCGACCCCGAGGGCGTCGTGTTCGTCCGCGAGGACGGCGGCCTGTTGGTCTACCCGCACCCGGCGCCGGGTGTTCCGGTGCTGCCCACACACGGTCGGCGCTGGCCACTGCAGCGGGAGTCCGACGGGAGCTACACGATCACCGACCCGGATCAGGGCCTTGTCCGGCACTTCGGTACTCCGCACGCGGCGGGCGCCCCGACGACGACTGAAGCGGCCGACGGTGTGGCGCTGCTGGAGCAGATCGGCGACCGCAACGGCAGCACACTGCTCTTCGAGTACGACGGGGACGGCATTCCGCTCGGCATCATCCACAGCGCCGGATACCGGATCCTCTTCGAGACGGAGGAGGGCCGCATCACCACCCTCTCCCTGGCAGGCGGCCCGCGCGTCCTCACGTACGGGTACACCGACGGGCAACTGACCGATGTGGTGAACTCCTCCGGGCGCCCGCTTCGGTTCGGCTGCGACGAGCGCGGCCGCATCACGTCCTGGACGGACACCAACGGCCATCGGTTCGACTACGTCTACGACGACGAGGACCGCTGTGTCTCCCAGGCCGGGACCAAGGGCCACATGGCCACCCGGTTCGCCTACGAGAGCGACACGACGACCGTTACGGACTCTCGGGGCCACCGCCGCCAGTACGTGATCAACAGCCGGTCCCAGGTGGTGGCGGACATCGACGAGGCGGGTGCGGCCACCCGCTTCACGTACGACCGCTTCAACCAGCTGCTGACTCGTACCGACCCGCTCGGCCACGTCACGTCGTGCACGTACGACGATCTCGGCAGGCTGCTCACCCTGACCCGGCCGGACGGCCGCGCGACCAGGGCGGAGTACAACGAACTGGGTCTGCCGGTGAGGATCGTCCGACCGGACGGCACCGTGGTCCGCCAGACCTTCGACGAACGCGGCAACCGTCTGTCCGAGACCGCACCGTCCGGTGCGCTCACCGTGTTCGGCTACGACGGACGCGGCCATCTCGGCTCCGTCACCGACGCCCTCGGCAACACCACTGCCTTCCGTTGTGACGCGGCCGGTCGGCCGGTGGAGATCACCGATCCGCTGGGTGCCACCACCCGCTACGCGTACGACGCCTTCGGCAGGCCGGGCAGGGTGACCGGACCGTTGGGTGAAACCACGCTTCTGGAGTGGACCGTTGAGGGCAAGCTTGCCCGCCGGACCGATCCGGACGGCGGCGAATCCGTCTGGACCTATGACGGTGAGGGCAACCTGCTGAGCCATCGTGACCCGGCCGGCGGCACCACCTCTCATGAGTACGGAGACTTCGACCTGCTCCTCGCCCGCACGGAGCCGGACGGCTCTCGGTACACCTTCACGCACTATCCGGATCTGCGGCTGAAGGAGGTCACCAACCCGCAGGGCCTCACCTGGTCCTACACGTACGACCATGCGGGTCGCATGGTCTCCGAGACGGACTTCGACGAACGGATACTGACCCGCACCTATGACGCGGCGGGCCGGTTGGAGAGCCGGACCAACGGCCTCGGGCAGACCGTCCGTTTCGAGCGCAACAGCTTGGGCCAGGTCGTCCGCAAGGACGCTGCCGGGCAGGTGACCACCTACGAGTACGACCTCGGCGACGAACTGGCCCAGGCCGTCGGGCCGGACACCACACTCACGTGGCTACGGGACCGGACCGGACAGCTCCGGTCGGAGACCGTGGACGGGCGCGAGCTGCGTCTCGACCACGACGTGCTGGGGCGTCGGACCCGGCGCACGACCCCGACCGGTGCCGTGAGTTCCTGGTCGTACGACGCGGCCGGCCGCCGCACCCTCCTCACCGCCTCCAGCCGCGACCTGAACTTCGCGTACGACGCCGCAGGCCGTGAGTCCAGCCGCACACTCGGTGACGCGGTGGCGCTGACCCACACCAGGGACCTTATGGGCCGGATCAGCGGGCAGCAGGTGACGGCCCGGGGCCGCACGGTCCGTCGGCGCGCATACGACTACCGCGCCGACGGGGGCCTCATCGGGGTTGAGGCGGCGGACAGCTCCGCCTCCCGCACCTACGGTCTGGACCCCGTGGGCCGCGTCACGACCGTCGACGGGCCGGAGTGGAGCGAGCGGTACGCCTACGACAGCGCGGGCAGCCTGGCATCCGGGCAGTGGCCCGCCCTCCACCCGGACATGGTGGCCGCCGAGGGGCGGCGCAGGTACGAGGGCAACCGGATCACGGGCGCGGGAGACGTCCGCTACGAGCACGATGGACAGGGCCGGGTCGTCCGGCGGACCCGCAAGAGGCTGTCCCGCAAGCCGGACACCTGGCGCTACGCCTGGGACGCGGAGGACCGGCTGACCCAGGTGGTGACTCCGGACGGAACGACCTGGCGGTACAGGTACGACCCGCTGGGCCGCAGGCTGTCCAAGCAGCGGCTGTCCGCGGACGGAACGGTCGCCGACGAGACCGTGTTCACCTGGGACGGCACGACGCTGTGCGAACAGACCACCCGCACCCCGGGCCGTGGCAACGAGGTGGTCCTCACCTGGGACCATCGCGGACTGCACCCGCTGGCGCAGACCGAGAGGGTCCTCGATGCATCGAGGGAAGAGGTGGACAGCCGCTTCTTCACCATCGTCACCGACCTGATCGGAACACCAACCGAACTCGTCGACGAGCAGGGTGTGGTGGCCTGGCACACGCGCTCGACCCTGTGGGGAATCACCAGTTGGAACAGTGGCGCCACCGCCTACACACCGCTGCGCTTCCCCGGCCAGTACTTTGACGCGGAAACCGGCCTTCACTACAACGTTCACCGGCACTACGACCCCCAGACGGCCCGCTACATCAGCATGGACCCACTCGGCCTCGACCCGGCGCCCAACCCTGCGGGGTACGTCGACAACCCGCACGTGTGGGCCGATCCGCTCGGTCTCAAACCCTGCAAGGTCAGGGTGTCGCCGGTGGCCTCGGACTGGGCCACGAAGGGTGCACACCTTCACGTCGGCCCGGACGAGGTGAGGATCAGCATCAACAAGGAGGGCGAGCTGGTGGGCGAGCCGATCCGGTTGAAGTCGACGGGCTGGGCCTCGGACAAGAGCGTCAGGACGGCGGTGGAGGCAGTGGAGAACGACCCCAAACTGCGGGCCGACCTACTGGCCAAGGCGAAGTCCGCCCAGCAGCACATGGAGGACCACAACTGGGGCAACACGCAGAACCGCAAGGACGAAATGCAAGCCCTCATCGACAAACTGGAGAACTGGCCGTGACCGGACCCGAGTTCATCGCAGCGTTCCTGGCCGCCGGTAGTCTGCGTGGATTGCGGCGCGGATCGGCCGTGGCGGAGGCTGATCTCGCGCTACCGGTGGGCTTCATCGAGGAGGACGGCCCGGGCGGAATGCTCCGGCGGGACTACGGGCTGGTCGAGCTGTACTTCTCGGGCGAGCCCGACCGGATTCTGACGGGCGGCTCGCTGGAACTGCACCGACTGCCCGGCGATCCGGCCCTCGCGGCCGAGTGGAGCTCGGCGACGGGTGTGGATTTCGCGCCGTACACGGCATGGTCGGAGGTGAAAGGTGCCCTCGCCGCCGCTGGTCTGGCCGAGGCGGCCTTGGAGTGCACGACACAGGGTGACTACCTGGAATACCGGAACCCGGACACCAAGGTGTCCGTACTGGTCGTCGACGGTGAGGATGAGCGGGACGACTGGCCGGGCCACGGGGACCTCTGGAGCGTCAGCCTCGGGTGAACGGCAGCGCGCCGACGACCCTCTCCCCGGACGTCCTCCCGGTCAACCACGGCTGACGGGCCCTCTTCGACACAGGCGCGTGCCCGCGGCCGAACGCCCCCCCACCCCCCCCGGCGGAGCCACGCCGTGGTGGAACCGGACGGAACACCGGGGGCCGCTCGGCACGAGGGCGGGGAACGCACTCGGCAGGGCCCCGGAGGGCCCTGCCGGTGCGCGGCGTGCTGTCGGGTCAGTTCACGTTGACCCCGGACCAGGCCGAGGCGACGGCCTGGTACTCGGCCGACGTCGATCCGTACAGGTCGCCGGCCGCCTTGAGGGTGGCTACGCGGGCGCCCCGGTAATCGGTGGTGGAGGTCATGTAGACGGTGAGTGCCCGGTACCAGACCTGGAGGGCCTTGTCGCGGCCGATTCCGGTGACGGTGGCGCCGTTGGAGGTGGGGCTGTCGTAGGCGACGCCGTTGATGGTCTTGGCGCCGCTGCCCTCGGACAGCAGGTAGAAGAAGTGGTTGGCGACGCCCGAGGAGTAGTGGACGTTGAGGTTGCCGACGGTGGAGGACCAGGAGTCGGCGGAGTTGCCGTCCTTGGAGGGCTTGTCCATGTAGCGCAGCGGCGTGCCGTTGCCGTTGAGGTTGATCAGTTCACCGATGAGGTAGTCGCCCTTGTCCGAGGACAGGTTGGCGTAGAACTCCACGGCGGTTCCGAAGATGTCGGAGGTGGCCTCGTTCAGGCCGCCGGACTCGCCCGAGTAGTTCAGTCCGGCGGTGTTCGCCGTGACTCCGTGGCTCATCTCGTGTCCGGAGACGTCCAGTTCGGTGAGCGGGTGGGTGTTGCTCGCACCGTCGCCGTACGTCATGCAGAAGCAGGCGTCGCTCCAGAACGCGTTCACGTAGTTGCGGCCGTAGTGGACCCGGCTGGAGGCGCCGACCCCGTCGTTGCGGATGCCGTTGCGGCTGAAGGTGTTCTTGTAGAAGTCCCAGGTGGCCGCCGCTCCGAACTGGGCGTCGACCGCCGCGGACTGGCCGTTGGAAACGGTGCCGTCGCCCCAGACGTTGTCGGCGTCGGTGTAGAGGGTTCCGTTCCCGCTGGTCTTGTTGGCGAGGCCGACGGTGTACTGGCCGCCGCGCGTGGCGTCCTTCAACTGGTAGGTGGAGCCGGTGAAGGTGGTGGTCAGGGGCACGGAGCCGACGAACACGCCCTTGCCGGTTCCGGCGGCGTTGGCGGTCTGGACCCCTTCTCGGGTGGAGAGGACCTCGCCGCTCGTGGCGTCGGTGACGACGCGCTGGCTGCTGGGGGTGCCGTCGGCGCGCATGCCCTCGACGAGCGTCTCGTAGGCGAGGCGCGGGGTGCCGGACGCGGCCCAGACGACGAGACGGGCGGCCCCGGTCCGGTCGACCGAGGTGAGGGCCGGCTCGTCGGCGTCCTTCGCGATGCCGACGGTGGCCCGCACGGCGCCGGTCGCCTTGGCGGAGGCCTGGTCCGCCGAGAGCTTCGGGGTGAGCGAGGCGGGAGCGATCTCCGCCTTCGCCGCCTTGTCCACCGACTTCACGGCTCCCCTGGAGTCCTGGTGGACTATCAGGTCGCCGCCCAGTACGGGGAGGCCGTTGTACGTCCGCTCGTAGCGCACGTGGCGGTTGCCGTCCGAGTCGCTCACGACGTCCTTCGCGACCAGCTTCTCCGTGGCGCTCAGTCCCAGTGCGCCGGCCGTCGCGGGGGCCTCGCTGCCGGCCTGGGCGAGCAGGGCGGCGTGCTCCTGGGCGGGGACGGGCGCGGGGGCGGGCACGGGGGCGGCCAGTGCGGTCCCGGCGCCGGCCTGGATGGCACAGGCGAGCAGGGCGGAGGCAGAGAGAACGGCTCCGGCTGCGAGCTTTCGCTTCACGTGGTTTCCTTCCGATCCGACCGCGTGTGCGCGGTCGCACCTCGTTCCGTGGCACCGGGTAAGTGCCTGCAGGGGGCGGAACGGGTGCTGGTGTGCTGCTCCGTGGGGTCGAGCGACACCTGCCGGAGGGGATGGCCGGCGGCGCCTGCGGGGCTGACGGAAGCATGACAATCACCTTGATCGAATGAACAGGTCTGTCAGGGGATTGGCGCGGCCTCGCCATGGCGAGCCAGCTCATTCCCGTGGGCGATGACGCCGGGAGATACGAGCAATCCGGGTGAATCGGTCGCCGTAAAGGGCGTTGACGGGTGGAGGGGAGGGGGCGATTCGGAGAATTCGGTGCCAACTCCGGCGCGGGGGCGGATGTGGCGTGCGTGTCACGGATGTGTGAACGCCCCGTGAGTCCGATGCGGAGGTGGCGGGAATGCGCCACTCCGGATGCTTGCCCGAATGTCCGGGAGTCTGTAGTGCGGGGTGAAAGGCGGGTGGAACGAGGGCCGTCCACGGCAAAGCCTCCACGGCGCGGTGGGTGCCGTGGAGGCTCGTGGGGTGCCTGTGGGGTGCCCGCGGGTGGTTCGGGGCGGCTGGGGGGTGTGCCGGCCACGAACTGCTGGTGGAGCGGGCGCCAGAGCGGTCCGGGCCCTTCCCCGTCGCGACGATGACCTCGACCCGGTGAGCGGACGCCAGGAGTGAGCGGACGGCCGCCTCGATCCCGGCGCTCTCGTCACGGGCGGGAACGATGAGCGTACGGACCCTGGCCAAGACGGGTGGCGGTGCGCGAGGATCACGCCGCATCGCGCCGGAAATCCGTCCCGCGCACCACATCCCGACCTGGAGGATGTCCATGGATCGCCGCACACCCCGCGGCCTCACCGCCGCGGCCACCGTCACCGTGGCCCTGTTCGCACTGGCCGGGCCGGCCACGGCCTCGGTTCCGTCCGCGCCCGCGGCGTTGCCCCGGGCCCGGGTGTTCATGGTCAACCCCGTCCAGTCCTCGGGCGCCCAGACGCTCACCGACGCCAAGGACGCCGCGGCCGCCGTACCGACCTCCGCCTACGCCATGGTCACGCTGCGCAACCTGGACGCCACCGGCGGCCTGTCGGGGAAGTGGGCCTACGTCAGATCGGACACGGGCGCCTCGGCGAACGTCGCCGACGCCGGTGCCTTCACCCGTGCCGATGACCAGTTCGAGCAGGTCATGGCCTATTTCTGGGTCAACGAGGCGCAGGAGTACCTGCAGGGCCTGGGTTTCGGAAGCGAGCTGCCCGGCGCCAACGACCGGGCCCAGCCCGTCCGCATCAACCAGTGGGGCGCCGACAACTCCTTCTTCAGTGACAAGAAGTCGGAGATCCGGTTCGGCAAGGGCGGAGTCGACGACGCCGAGGACGGCGAGGTGATCGTCCACGAATACGGCCACGCGGTGCACAACGCCCAGGTACCCGGCTTCGGCACCTCTCCGGAGGCCGGCGCGATAGGCGAGGCCTTCGGCGACTACCTGGCCGTCGAGGTCGGCTCCTTCGCGGACGCCGCCTACGGCTGGCCGCGCAAGACGGACCTGGCCTGCGTCGCCGACTGGGATGCGGTCACGTACAGCTCGGCCCCGCACTGCCTTCGCCGGGTCGACGGGAACAAGGTCTACGCCGACCGGGAGGGCGAGGTCCACGCCGACGGCGAGATCTGGTCCCGCGCCCTGTTCGACATCCGGGGCGCACTGGGCGCGAGGACCGCCGACCGCGTCATCGTCAACGCGCAGTTCGGCTTCGCGCCCGACACCAGCTTCCAGGACGCCGCACTGACGACGATCGCCACCGCCCAGCGGATGTACGGCGCGAGTGCCGCGGATGCCGTGCGGCAGGCTTTCAAGGCCCGCCAGATCCCGGGTATTCAGTAGCGCCGCGGCCGGTCGGCGCGGAGGCTCCGGGCCGACCCGCCGACCCGCCGACCGCAGCCGGTCCGGGGCCCCGCCCCCGCCCGCGGTCACGTCGGGTGGTGGCGCGCGCCGAAGTCCGCGCCGGCCGGGCCCGGGCCCGCCCGTACGAAACTCAGTTCGTCAGCACGGGACGGCACGCTACGCACGTCCGGGTGGTCATTGCCCGCGCGGGCCCGTTCTGGGCGGCCGGGCCCGGGAGGGCGGCAAGAGTTGGGTCATGATCATGAATTCCGATGCCAACTCGGAAACCCCTGGTGCTCCCGGAACCCCCGGCGAGCTCGCACCGGCGCCCTCCCGCCGGCCCTCCCGCCGTACCGTCATCGCCGGCGCGGCTGCCGTCGCGGGAGCCGGCGGGCTGGCGATGGCCGTCACCACCGCGGGGACCTCGCAGGCCGTCCCCGGCGCCGCGGTGGCCGACTGGGACGTCTGCCTGACGATCGCCCGGGCCATCCTCGTCCGGGACGACGAGGACCAGCCGCTCGTACCGCGCTACGCCGACATCCTCCTGAAGAGCGGCCTGCCCCGCTCGCGCCGCCCCGGCAAGAAGGTGCTGATCGTCGGTGCCGGTCCGGCCGGCCTCACCGCCGCGCACCTCCTGCGCGAGGCCGGCCACCAGGTCACCGTCATCGAGGCCAACGCCAACCGGGTGGGCGGCCGGATCAAGACCTTCCGCACCGGCGGCCACGAGAACGCCCCCCAGCCCTTCGCCGACCCGAAGCAGTACGCCGAGGCCGGCGCGATGCGCATCCCCGACAGCCACCCGCTGGTCACCGGTCTGATGGACAGCCTCGGCCTCAAGCGCCGGCGCTTCCACCTGGTCGACGTGGACGGATCCGGCCGCCCCGCCTACCGGACGTGGATCTACGTCAACGGCATCCGCGTCCGCCGCGCCGACTACGCGCGCGCTCCCCAGGCGGTCAACCGCTCCTTCGGAGTGCCGAAGGCGTACGAGTCCGTGCCCGCCTCGCAGATCGTCCGCGACGCCTTCGCCTCCGTACGCAAGGAGATCGAAGGCAAGAAGGACAAGGAACTCGTCCAGGGCTGGGCCCGCGTCATCCAGCGCTACGGCCACATGTCGATGTACCGCTTCCTGACGGAGGAGGCCGCGCTCGACGAGCGGACCATCGACCTGATCGGAACCGTCGAGAACCTCACCTCGCGCCTGCACCTCGCCTTCGTGCACAGCTTCATCGGCGCCTCGCTGATCAGCCCCGACACCGCCTTCTACGAGCTGCCCGACGGCACCGCCACCCTGGCCGACGCGCTGTACGCCCGCGTGAAGGACCTCGTACGGCTCGACCGCCGCGCCACCCGCATCACCCACGGCGAGGGCAAGGTCACCGTCGAGACCGTCTCGGAGGGCCGCGGCGGCAGCGCCGTGCGGCGCGAGACCTTCACCGCCGACACCGCCATCATCACCGTCCCCTTCTCCGGGCTGCGCCACATCCCCGTCACCCCGGCGCTCTCGTACGGCAAGCGGCGGGCGGTCACCGAGCTGCACTACGACGCCGCCACGAAGGTCCTGCTCGAATTCAGCCGCCGCTGGTGGGAGTTCGACGAGGCCGACTGGAAGCGCGAACTGGAAGCGGTGCAGCCCGGCCTGTACCGGAAGTACCAGACCGGGCAGACCCCGGCGAACGGAACCCTGCTGGGCGCGCACGACTCCGTACCCGAGGGCCACATCTCCGCGGGCCAGCGCTCCCACTACGCCGCCAGCCGCGTGGTCACCCGCGACCAGCCCGAGGCGGCCGGCGTCATCGGCGGCGGCTCGGCCACCGACAACCCCAACCGCTTCATGTTCCAGCCCTCCTACCCCGTCGAAGGCAGCGCGGGCGGTGTCGTCCTCGCCTCCTACAGCTGGTCCGACGACGCCCTGAAGTGGGACTCCCTGGACGACGAGGAGCGCTACCCGCGCGCCCTCGCCGGAGTCCAGGAGGTGTTCGGGCAGCGCATCGAGGTGTTCTACACCGGCGTCGGCCGCACCCAGTCCTGGATGCGCGACCCGTACGCCTACGGCGAGGCGTCCGTCCTGCTGCCCGGCCAGCACACCGAGCTCTTCCCCCACGTCCGCAGGGCCGAGGGCAACCTGCACTTCGCCGGATGCCACACCTCCATCAAGCCCGCCTGGATCGAGGGGGCCCTGGAATCCGCGGTGCGGACCGCCCTGGAGGTGCACACGGCGTAACGGCCGCCCCGGCCGCCCCGGGGCGCGCCGTCAGCTCTCGGCGAGCACGATCAGCCAGTCGTCCTCGGAGAACCGGACCCGCTGCCGCTTGTCGGGGTTGATCCGCACCCCGTGGTCGGGGCCCGTGGCGCTCCGCGCGCGCAGCCGGTAGCCGACCGCGCATTCCCGGCGCCGCCGCGCCGACTCGACGGCGGTCGCGAACGAGACCTCATGACCGGCCCGGACGTAGTCCGCGGCCGGCTTGAGGTGGAACTCGTGGCCCTCCGCCGTGAACAACTCCTCGAAGACCCCGGCGAGATAGGGGCTCTCCGAGATCTGGGTCAGCAGAAGGCTGATCAGCCTGCCGCTCACGATGAAGTCGGCGCCGTCCCGAGCCGGCGCGAGGAGCCGGTTGCCGTCGTCGGACATCTCGGTGGTGAGCGCGAGTTCCCGCTGCGCGGCGTCCCCGATGGCCCGCAGGTGCAGCAGGGCGACCAGCGTCCTGTCGTCCGCCCGCGCCTCCGGATCCGTCACCCCGGCGAGGGACGGGACGGGCGTCTGCGCGACCTCGGGCTCCGCCTCACCGAGCACGATCACGCTGTCGTACGAGGGCACGTCCAGCTTGGCCAGGGTGAGCGGATCGGTGATGTCGCCGTCGCGGAAGGAGACTTCGAGGCAGGAACGCGCGGCCGTGACCGCGCCCGCGCCGTGCGCGGCCGCGTACTCGCCGAGCGCCACGACGTCCAGGGTGGTTCCCGGGCTCACGTACTGGTCGAGCTGCTCGATGACGAGCGGCGCGCGGCGGTTCCAGCCGAGCAGGAGAAGACGTTCGGCCTGGGCGGCCCGGGGCCCGGCCGACACGATCGCGGCCTCCTCGACATGGGAGGCCACGTCCGTCAGCACGGCCGTGTCGTCGTCCCGGGAGATGACGACGATCCGGTCGGCAGGTCCGATCGCCGCCCCCGGAGGCGGATTGAGGGTGACGCTCCCGTCGGCGTGCAGCAGGCCGACCGCCGAGGACGTGGCGAACGACAGCAGCGCCTCGCCGAACGTACGCCCCGCGAGGTCCCCGGCGGCGACCGGGTAGAACTCGTCGCCCTCGAAGTCCAGCAACTCCGAGTAGACGAGCGAGAGGCCGGGCTGACGGGCCGTCTGGACGAGGAGCCGGGCGACGATGTCGTCGACGCACAGGACGTGTCCCGCGGGCCCGGCCGCCAGCCTGGCGGTGACGTGGTGGTGGGAGTCACGGACGGCGGCGACCACCACCGCCGCTTCCCGCTTCTCGGCCCCGGGCCCCCCTTTCCCGTCCCCGGACGCGGAGACGGCCGCGTCGAGGGCGAGCAGCGTCTTCACCACGTGGGCGTCACCCGTGTTCCCGGTGGGAGGCAGTACCAGCACCGCCTTCGCGGTGCGCGGACTCACCCGGCACAGCTCGGTGGGGTCCGTGGTGCTGCCGTTGCGGCAGATGATCCGCGTCCTGCCACCGTCGCCGACGCGCGTGGAGATCTCGTCCTCCATCCACACCTTGTCCTGCGGGGCGAGCACCGCCACGGCGGAGCGGCGCTGGTTCGCGTGGGCGGCCACCAGCTCCCCGATCACGGGAAAGACCTGGTCCGACCACCCCAGTACGACGGTGTGCCCCGTCTCCAGCACGGTGGAGTGCCCGAGCCGCAGCGCCATGATGCGCCGGTTGATGCCCGTGGTGATCAGACTGACCAGGGTCGACACGAAGAGCAGTGCCACGAGCGCGAGGGACACGGAGGCCAGCACGTACACCGGGGAGCCGACCGCACCCCCGATCTTCAGCGTCTGACCGACGCTGACCCACACGGCGGTGAGCCGGCCGGACAGTGTGGCCGGAGCGGCCCGGTCGGCCCAGACGAGGACCGTGCTCGCCGGGACGACGACGGCGAGGCAGGCCAGGGCGAGCCAGCCGATGAGCGCGGTCGTTCCCCCCGAGACCAGATGGTCGAAGCGGTACCGCAGGCGGAGCCGCAGTGACGTCGTGTGATGCTGCGCCACACAAGCTCCCGTACATGACTCGACGTGCCGTCCGGAGCGGCTGCCCGCCGCCCCGGGAGTCACCCTAGGCAGATCTCTCCGCCCGCCCCCCGGGAACCGCACCGACCTCACTCAGAGGTATGAACGCACCAGGGAAACGGGCTGGGACACGGGCCGGGACACGGGCCGGGAGACGGGCCGGGAGACGGGCCGGGACGCGGGCCGGCGCGGGGCGCCCCTCGACGAGCGTCCTCCCGGATCAACTCCTTCCGACCGCGCCGATCGCCGGGACCACGGCCCCGGCAATCGGCGTCCGCGGCGCACGGCCGCGGCGGACGGTCCTCGTCAGGCCGTGGTGGCGCGCGCCTCGCTCGTGCGCGTGCACAGGGCCCAGATGACGAAGATGCTGATGGCGATCGAGATGAGGGCCCAGACCGGGGTGTAGGGCAACCACATGAAGTTGAGGATGATGTCCAGCCCGGCGATCGCCACACCTGTCACCCAGGCCCAGGGCGCGTCCTTGAGGATGCCCACGCCGACGACGGCGAGCACGATGCCCACGATGAGGTGGATCCAGCCCCACGCCGTGACGTCGAACTTGAACGTGTAGTTGCCGACGGTCGAGTAGACGTCGTCCTTCGCGATGCCGGCGATCCCCTTGATGATGCCGAGGACACCTTCGACGAGCATCAGGATACCGGCGAACATCGTGCCGCCCGCCGCCCAGGCGCTCTGCCCTGAGGCGGGGTACTGGCTCCGGGGGGCCCTGCTGGGGGGCGTTGTCTGTGCCACGAGAAGCTCCTTCGTCGCGCGGGACACCGAGGGCCGGCGTCTGGCCCAGCGTCCCCGGCGGGGGCGCGGACGGACACCGGAGCGCCGCCGTTCGGGTGAATCCGCGCATCGGCGACGGTGGCGGGGCGCACGGAAGGCGCAGCTCGGCGTGCCCACGCCTGCCGTGAGGGGAACCGGGCGGCCCCGTGGCGAGGAACCCGGCCGTCCGCCGCGCGTCCGGGCCCCGCCGGCCGCTTCAGTAGCGCAGGGCCTTCCCGGTCTCCGCCTTGACCGTGCCCGACAGGGCGCGGGTGCTGCGCGCGGCGCCCTCGCCGGTGGCGTTCGGGGCCACGTCGGCGATCGTCACCACGACCGTGTCCAGGAGGTTGCCGCCCTCGTCCTTGAAGTTCACCTGCACGGCGAAGGACTTCTTCTCACCGTCCGCGTTCTTGACCGCGACGGACACGGTGGCGCGGCCGTCCGCGGCCTTCGCGGGCGTACCGAGTGTGACCTGGTCCTTCGCGTCGACACCGTCCTTGACCTCGGCGAGCTTGTCCTTCGCGACGGCCGCCGCCGACTCGGCCGCGTCCGCCGCCTCGGAAGCGGCAGAGGAGACCACCGCCCCCGCGGAGGCCACGGCGGACGCCGCCTTCGAGGCCGCCCCGGACGGCCCGTCCCCGTCCGAACAGCCCGTGACCCCCACCGCCAGGGCCACCCACACGACACCGGCCAGCCCGCGGCTGCGTACGCCTGCCATCACGCCTCCCTGATTCGACTCCGTCCAGTCAAAGGCCGCCGGGGCGGCCCTGCCCGCCCGGCCCGCCGTCCGGGTGGCCGTGCGGGCCGTCGTGCGAGCGGGGTGCGAGAGGCGTGCGAGCGGCGTGCGAGTGGCACGTCCGCCCGCGCGCCCCTGCGGACGTGGTGACGTAAGGCTTTCGTCATCACGGGGGTGCTGGCGCCGCAGGCTCGCGGCCCCGTTCAATGCGGGGGGACGGATGCGCGAGGAGAGGTACGGGCAATGGCGCGGACACAGTGGCACGGGCGCGGCAGGCCGATCGTCGGCGTGGTCGTCGCGGCGACGCTGGCGCTGGGCGCCGGGCTGTACTGGTTCCAGCCGTGGAAGGCGTGGCAGGACGCGACCGTCCGCGAGGCCGCGCCGTCCGCGACGTCGTCGTCCCCGGCCCGGTCCGGGTCCACTCCCGGGGGTACGGGCTCCTCCCCTGCCCCGGCGGCTCCCGCCGGACCGCGGACGGTCGCCCAGGGCACGCTGATCAGCCACGAGCACACCACCACGGGCACGGCCAAGGTGATCCGGCTCCCCGACGGCTCCCACACCCTGCGGCTGGAGAACCTCGACACCAGCAACGGCCCCGACCTGCGGGTGTGGCTGACCGACGCGCCCGTGAAGGAGGGCGTGTCGGGCTGGACCGTCTTCGACGACGGCACGTACGTGAGCCTGGGCAAGCTCAAGGGCAACAAGGGCGACCAGAACTACGCGATCCCGGCCGGCGTGAACACGGCCGACTACGGCAGCGTCACCATCTGGTGCGACCGCTTCGACGTCTCCTTCGGCGCGGCGGCCCTCACGACCGTCTGAGCCGGAAGGGCTTCAGGTCGTTGCGGGGATCGACGGCCCAGTGGTGGGTCCGCAGGACGCGGCCGGCGAACGTCACGTCTTCCTCGCCCAGCAACCTGAAGCCGAGGGACCGGCAGATGCCGTTCGACGGAGCATTCGCCACGGCCGGAAACGCGTGCACGACCCCCCACCGGTCCTCCTCGCGGGCCAGTTCGAGCACCGTGCGGACGGCCAGCTTGCCGAGCCCGCGTCCCTGGAACTCCGGCAGCACCATCCATCCGATCTCGCTGGTCTGCTCCCCGTCGGCGTCGTGGGACCAGAGGGTCACGGTTCCCGCCACCACTGCCGGTTCCCTCTCGTCGGGAACGATCATTTTGATCCACTGAGTGCCCTCGGCCGCACTCCGGACGTCCCGCCCGACCTTCGCCGTCATTCCCTCGGGCGGCAGCGGGCCACCGAGGTCGGCCATCATGACCGGGTCGCACCGCATCCGGACGTAGGCTTCGACGTCTCCGAACGCCACATCACGCAAACGCACTCGTTGCCCTCCTCCGACCTGCCCGGCACCGTCCCCACGATCACACGGCGATCCCCCATGACGCTACGTCACGGGGGCGGGCCGGTTGCCGTGGGGTCGATTCGGCCGATGGGCCCACCTGCCTTGGATAGCTGAACTATCTTGCCCTCGTGGACCAGTTGAATGCCGAAGACCCGACCCGCATAGGTCCGTACCGCCTCATCGCCCGGCTGGGCGCGGGCGGCATGGGCCTGGTCTATCTCGGGCGCTCCGAGGGCGGGCGCACCGTCGCCGTCAAAGTCGTGCAGGCCGATCACGCCGGGAACCCCGAGTTCCGCAGGCGCTTCGCCCGCGAGGTGGCCGCCGCGCGGCGGGTGGGCGGGAGTTGGACGGCGGACGTGCTCGACGCCGATCCCGAGGCCGCCGTGCCCTGGGTGGCGACCCAGTACATCCCGGGGCCCGATCTGCACACGGTGGTCGCCAAGGACTTCGGGCCGTTGCCCGAGCACTCGGTCCACACCCTCGCCAACCGCCTCGCCCTCGCCCTCCAGGCCGTGCACGAGGCGGGCCTGATCCACCGCGACCTCAAGCCGTCCAACGTCCTCGTCACCGTCGACGGCCCCCGCGTCATCGACTTCGGCATCGCGCGGGCGAGGGAGAGCCTCGCCGGGGACAGCCTGCTCACCCGCACCGGCACGCTGATCGGCTCCGCCGGTTTCATGTCTCCGGAACAGGTCCGCGGCCTCGAACTCACCCCCGCCAGCGACGTCTTCTGCCTGGGGGCCGTCCTCGTCTACGCCTCCACCGGACGCCTGCTCTTCGGCGCTGGGGACACCGGGCTGAACGCCCATCTCTTCCGCGTAGCCGAGGAGGAGCCGGACCTGACGGGCGTACCGGAGAGCCTGGCCGGTCTCGTCCGCGCGTGCCTGCAGAAGAACCCGGCCGAGCGGCCCACCCCCCAGGAGGTGGCCGCGCGCACGGCCACGGACCAGGCCCCCGAATGGCTGCCGGGCGCCGTGCTGGCA
This sequence comes from Streptomyces sp. NPDC006544, assembly GCF_040611715.1. Taxonomy (NCBI): domain Bacteria; kingdom Bacillati; phylum Actinomycetota; class Actinomycetes; order Kitasatosporales; family Streptomycetaceae; genus Streptomyces; species Streptomyces sp. NPDC006544. Next base: position 16,711 of record NZ_JBEXOV010000077.1, read on the forward strand.
CAGCTGGGCCGCCACGCCGCCCAGTTGCTGGACTACGCTCCCCTCGCCCCCGCACCCCCCGAAGCGGCCGCCCCGCAGCCGTACCCCCCGGTCCCGCCCGCGCAGCCGTACCCCCTGCCGCCCGCCTACGCCCCGACGGCCCTCGCGCACTCCGGTCCCGCGCAGGGATTCGGACCGCCCCCGGGCGCCGGCGCCTGGTCCGCGGCGCCGCCCGCTGCTGCGTCCACGGGCCCCGGGGAGAATTCCGCAGCCCTCTACGCCAAGCGCTGGCGGGCCTTGGCCGTGGCCGTCCTGGTGCAGCTGACGGTGGTGCTCGAAGCGACGGTCTTCAACACGGCGTTGCCGTCCGTCCAGGCCGACCTCGGCCTCTCCGGGGACGGAGTGGGCGCGCTGTTCACCGCCTACGCCGCCGCCTTCGCCGCGTTGCTGCTGCCCGGCGGGCACATCGCGGACCGCCTGGGACGCCGAAGCACATTGATCATCGGCCTGGCCGGATGCGCGGCGGCCTCCCTGCTCGGCGCCATCGCCTGGGGCCCCGCCCCGCTGATCTGCGCCCGCGCCCTGCAGGGCGCCTTCGGCGCGCTGCTGACCTCGTCCGCACTGGCCCTGCTGGTCGCGGGCTTCACCGACCCCAGGGAACGCGGCCGGGCCTTCGGGGTCTACGCCGTGTCCAGCGGAGGAGCTTCGGTCCTCGGGCTGCTCGCGGGCGGCTGGTTCGTGCAGGCCATGAGCTGGCGCGTGAGCCCGTACGTGTCCGTCCTCGTCGCCGTGATCGCCCTGACCGTCACGCTGGTCCTGCCGCGCGACCGGCCGGGACCGGCCCGTGGCGGCCCCGACTTCCTCGGCCTGGTGCTCGGCGCCGGCGCGCCGGCCGCCCTCGCCTACGGCCTCGCCGAGGGCGGCTCGCGCGGCTGGGCGACGCCCCTCGTCCTGATCGCGCTTGTGGCCGGCGCCGTCCTGCTCGCGGCCTTCCTGTGGTGGCAGACCGGGACGTACGACCCGCTGCTCCCGCCGTACGCCTTCAAGGACCGCGACCGCCTCGGCTGCCTCCTCGCCGTGCTCCTGACCGGCGCCGGCACCGTCGTCCTGTTCTCGTTCCTGGACTACTACCTGCGGTACGTCCTCGGGTACGGCCCGCTCGAGGCGGGAACGCTCCTCCTCCCCCTGGTCGCCGCGCTCGTCGTCGGCTCCACCCAGGTCTCCGCCCGGCTGGTGCACCGCGTGGCGCCCGGCGTCCTGATCGCGGCGGGGCTGTTGCTCGCGGCTGTCGGACTGATGGTCCTCGCCGGCATCGAGGACGGCTCCGGGTACGCGCCCAAGGTGCTGCCCGGCACGCTCCTCGTCGGCCTGGGCCTCGGCATGGCCTTGATGCCGCTCTTCGCCACCGCGACCGCCGGCATCGCCCAGCAGTACGCCGGCGCGGCCTCGGCCGGCGTCGTCACCGCCCAGTACCTGGGCGCATCGGTCGGGGGCATGCTCTTCTCCGCCGTCGTCACCGCCCACCTGCACATCGACCTGGTGCGGGGTGTGGCCGAGACACCGCTGAGCGCCTACACCCTCGCCCTGTGGTGGGCGGCCGGTGCCATGGTGCTCGGGGCTCTGGTCGCCGGTGCGACGGTCAGGGCCAGGACGGCGCGGGGCGAGGCGGTCCGGGCCGCCGCGCTGCCCCTGTAGCCCGCCGAGCCGCCGCCGGCCGTCGTCCGAACCGGCGGACGGCGGTTCGGACGACGGCGGTCAGGCGGTCAGGCGGTCAGGGGCTGCCCTGGACCAGGGTGAAGACGGCGCCCTCCGGGTCCGCGACCGTGGCCAGCCGGCCGTTCAGGCCGTCGCGCGGCGCCTGGACGATCCGGCCGCCGAGCCGGGCGACGCGGTCGGTGGCCGCGTCGGTGTCCTCCACCTCGAAGTACGTCATCCAGTGCGGCCCCCGGTCGTGCGGCAGGGACCGGCCGACCCCGTGGACGGCCGCCACCGGCCGGCCCCGGAGGAGGAGGGTGAGGTAGTCGAAGTCGGCGGAGGCGGTGGAGTGCTGGCGGGCCTCGTGGCCGAAGACGTGCTCGTAGAACTTGCCGACCGTCGACGTGTCCTGCGTGATCAGCTCGTTCCACACGGGGGTGCCCGGGATCCCGGCCCGCCCGCTGCCGAGGCGGGCCTCGGCCTGCCAGAGTCCGAAGGTCGCGCCGAGCGGGTCCGAGCAGATCGCCACCCGCCCCGCGGCCCCCGCGTCCAGCGGGCCCACCGCGACCGTGCCTCCGCAGGAGCGGATCGCCTCGGCCGTCGCGTCGGCGTCGTCCGTGGCGATGTACGTCGTCCAGGCCACCGGCAGATGGCGGTCCGGCGGCAACTCGCCGATGCCCGCCACCTCGTGCCCGTCGAGCATGGCCCGGACGTACTGGCCCAGCTGCTCGGGGCCGGGCTCGTACTCCCAGCCGAACAGGTCGGCGTAGAACTCCTCGGTGGTCCCGAGGCTGTGCACCATCAGGCTCGACCAGCACGGCGTGCCGGGCGTGCGCCGCGTTGCTTCCAATGCCTCGGTCATGTCAGCCGTCTCCTCCGTGGAAATGCTCGTGGGGCTTCCCGGGCTGATGCTTGCACTCCGAGCGGTTCGGCGCGCCCCGACCCGGCCGGGTTTCGCTTGAGCCGGACGAGATGACCGAATCGGTGCGGCCCGTCGATGTCCGATTTGTTACGCGAGGTGCCTCGAGGGGAGCAAAATGGCCCCCATGACTGCGACCCCGAGCCCCTCCCCGCTGCTCTCGGCAGCCGATCTGAAGACCGAGCTGGCCGGCCCCAGGCCCCCGGTCCTGCTGGACGTCCGCTGGCAGCTGGGCGGCCCGAACCAGCGGTCCGCGTACGAAGCCGGACACCTGCCGGGAGCCGTCTACGTCGACCTCGACGCGGAACTGGCCGGTCCCGCGGGGGAGGGCGGGCGGCACCCGCTGCCGGATCCGGAGGAGTTCGGGGCGGTGATGAGGCGGGCCGGGGTCTCGGCGGACCGGCCCGTGGTCGTGTACGACGGCGGGCAGGGCTGGGCGGCGGCGCGCGCATGGTGGCTGTTGCGCTGGACGGGTCATGCGCACGTACGGGTCCTGGACGGGGGGCTGGCCGCGTGGACCGCCGGTGGCGGACCCTTGTCGGCCGATGCCGAGGCTGCGCGGGAAGGTGATTTCAAGCCAAATCCGGGTGAGATCGGCCTGCTGGACGCGGACGAGGCGGCCGCGCTGGCCCGGTCCGGGGTCCTGCTGGACGCGCGGGCGGGGGAGCGCTACCGGGGCGAGGTCGAACCGATCGACCCGGTCGGGGGCCACATTCCCGGCGCGGTGTCGGCGCCGACCACGCAGAACGTGGGCCCGGACGGACTGTTCCTGACGGCGGACGCACTGCGCGCGAGGTTCGAGGCCATGGGTGCGGGCGGCTCCGCCGAGGTGGGTGTCTACTGCGGCTCCGGAGTCTCAGGGGCCCACGAGGTGCTCGCCCTGTCGGTGGCGGGCATCCCCGCGGCCCTCTACGCGGGCAGCTGGTCCCAGTGGTCCGCCGACCCGTCCCGCCCGGTGGCCGTGGGCCCCGACCGGGGCTGACGCCCCAGGCCCCCACGCCTCCCGCGCCGCCCGCGCCCGGGCGGCCCGTCGGCCCGGCGGGGACGGGCGGCCGTGCCCGCCCCCGGATATTTCATAATCGATATCCTTCACCGAACATTTACCGCCGATAATCTTTTGGAAATCGCCTTTCCGTGATATGATTGCGAATATGCGAGAGATTTCTTGTTAGTCTTTTCGAGTCTGATCCTTCAGCCTCGAACAAGGAATCCGCCCGTGTGTTACGCATTCGATGCCGCCCCACCGCTCCACGGTCGGGCCGTCACCGCCGCCGCTTCGGAATCGCTCGTCCTCACCGCGGCCGACGGCGCGCGCTTCGCCGCCCACCTGGCCGTTCCCGAGCGGCCGTCGGGCATGGGGGTGCTCGTGCTCCCCGACAACAACGGCCTCTCGCATTTCTACGAGACGCTCACCGTGCGCCTGGCCGAGCAGGGACACACCGCGCTGGCGATCGACTATTTCGGACGCACCGCGGGCCCCGATCACCGGAGCCGGGACGAGGGGTTCAGGGAAATGGGCCAGCTGATCCGGCACCTGGTCCAGCTCACCCCAGCGGGACTGGACGCCGATATGGCTGCCGCCGCTGAGCACCTGCGCTCGAGCGGCGCCCGCCAGGTGGTCTCGCTCGGCTTCTGCTTCGGCGGCCGCCAGGCGTTCCGGACCGCCGCCCCGGAGTTCGGGACGGCCGGCGCCGTCGGCTTCTACGGCTTCCCCGACGCCGTCAACGGCTCGCCGGGGCCGACGCAGCTGGCGTCCGAGCTGACCGCGCCGATCCTGGCGTTCTGGGGCGGCGCGGACGAGGCCATCCCGCAGACCGCGGTCGAAGCCTTCGACGGAGCCCTTGCCGAGGCCGGATGCCCGCGCGAGTTCGTCACCTACGAGGGAGCCCCCCACGGCTTCTTCGAACAGGGCGCTCACGAGTTCGCCGAGGCGTCGGCCGACGCCTGGCGGCGGGTGCTCGACTTCATCGCCCCGCGCCCCTGAGCCGTCGTACGGGCAGGGGCGCGGCGGCGAGGTCCCCGCGCGGCCTTGCGGCCCCACGGGCGGGTCCGCCCCGTCCCGCCGCGCGGGGGAGGCGGTCGCCCCGACCGGACCCGCGGTGCGGAGGACGGAGCGGTCCCCGGCCCGGCGGGGGTTACTCCTGCTTCTTGCGGCGGGTGCCGAAGACGATCTCGTCCCAGCTCGGGACCGCGGCCCGGCGGCCGGGGCGGACGCCGTCGGCTTCCGCCTGGCGGTCCGTGGTGCCCGTCAGGCGGTCCCGGTGGCCCGCCACCGTGCGCGGCATCAGGACGTCCGCGTACGCGGCGCCCGCGCCGGCCGCCGAGGCCGACGCAGCCGCCGGCTCCTCGGGCTCCGGTTCCTCCACGGGCTCCGGCACCACGAGGTCGCCGCGGAAGCTCGGTACCGCCTCCAGCAGACTCGTCAGGGTGTCCCGTTCCTCTTCCGGCTCCACAGGGGGCGGCGGTGCCGGGGCGACCGGGCGTTCCAGCTGGCGGTCGAGCGCACGATCCAGCGGCCGGTCCCGGGGCAGCCGCGCGATCCTCGGCACGAACGGGAAGCTCGGCTCGGGCGTCGCGGGCAGGTCGTCCGACTCGCCGATCAGGGAGCGGGCCTCGTCGTCGACCGCCACGACCAGTCGGCGCGGCGGGTCGTACGTCCAGCTCGCGGCGTGCGGTTCGCCCGCGACCCGGTACACCAGGAGGACTTCCCACGTGCCGTCGTCGCGACGCCAGGAGTCCCACTGGACGGATTCCTTCTCGGCCCCGCGCAGCGTCAGCCGTTCCTGCACGGCCTCGCCGAGCTGGGGGCCGGTGTTCTCGCCCGGCCGGCGCACGGGGGTCTTGCGGGCCCGCTCGGCCATGAACGCGCGCTCCGCGAGCACGGGTCCCTCGAAACGGCGTACCCGGTCGACGGGGATGCCGGCGAGCTGGGCGACCTCCTCCGCGGAGGCGCCGGCTCGTATGCGGGCCTGGATGTCACGGGGGCGGAGGTGGCTCTCCACCTCGATCTCGATCTGGTTCAGGCGCGCACGGTCATTGCGCACGGCAGCCCGTAGACGCTCGTCGATCGGAAGCGTGTACTCCGTGCTGTCCGCAGCCTTGAGCACCAGTCGTGTGCCGTCATTGGAGACGGCCACGACACGCAGTTCGGGCATGGGAACCTCCCGGGTGGTGCCTGCCGACGTCACGTGCGTCGCTGCTTCCGCTAGTCGAGTGTGGCCTGCCCGGGTGCAGCCTGCCACTACCTTGCCGAGTTAAACCGGCGTGTCGGGCATGCGCCCTTGATCGCTGTTATGGCACGGTTACCTGTTGGGCACGCACAGTGACCGAATGATTACTGTGCGCAGCAGAATCCCGTGCAATACCGCGGTATCGCTGGTCTCGAGTGCCGTTGTTCCATCAGCCGGCCCCTCTCCCGGGTCCGGACATCCGAAAGGAAGGACGGCCCCAGGGCTCGCCACAGTACTCCATTCGGGCCACCTGGGTGGACCGCCGCGCCGCCGAACTTGTCCCGGACGGCGGGAGTTGGGCTGCCCTGGAACGGGTCCACATCCGGACGGACCGAGGCGGGCGTCCGTTTTGGGGTGTCCTGCTTCACAGAATCTCCGGAAATGGAACTATCTGTTTCGCTCATCGGTCCTTCACTGGAGGAAGAGGCGGAGCGCGAGAGGCAGGACACGTAGGGGATGGCGATGGGTCAGAAGACGACGTCGGCCGGCAGGACGACGCCCGAGCCGGACCGGGAGCCGAGGAAGAAGCTCGACCTGAGTGCGGCTCAGGTCGCGGGTTCCTCCCTCGCCACCGTCGCGGCGGCCCTGCTCGCCTCGAAGATGGGCGTCTACGGGACCATCCTCGGCGCCGGTGTGGTGAGCGTGGTGGCCACCGCGGGCGGGCCCGTCATCCAGCACTTCTTCCGGCGCACCGGCGACCAGCTGCGCGAGAGCGCCCGCCCGAAGGCCCGTCAGGTGCCGGTGCGAGGGCCGCAGGAGGCGCCGGCCGGGGAGCGGGCGCCCGACGGCACGATGGTGCTGCGCGAGGTGCCCCTCCCGATGTCACCGCCCCCGGCCGGACTCTCGGAGGAGTTCGGCGAGGCCACCGTGCACGGCAGCCGGGTCAGGGGCTGGAAGCGCACGGCGGCCGCCTCCGGCCTGGTGTTCGCCCTCGCGCTCGGCGGCCTCGGGACCTACGAGGCGATCGCCGGCACCTCCGTCAGCAAGGGCGGCGGGACCCTCTTCTCCGGCGGTACGCAGAAGGCGGGCCGCGACAAGCCCGCCCCGCCCGGGGGCGGCACCGACGAGAAGGGCAGGGGCGGGACGGACCCGCGGAACGGGAACTCCCCGAGCCCCTCGCGTCCGGACGGCGGCCGGAGCTCCGGCGCGCCCGATCCGGGCTCCTCCCCGTCCCCGGAAGCCTCCCCGGGCCCGAGCCCGAGCCCGTCGAAACAGGACCCGACGCCCGCGCGGACGCCGACCCCGCCGCCGGGCAGCGGCAGCGCCACGCCGGGCGGCGCGGGTGCCGGCGGCGGCTCCGGCACCCCCGGCGGACCGGACTCCGGCCCGGGGCAGGGCTCACGGACCCCCTGAAGCGGCCGGTCCCCGGGGCCGCGGCACCGGGGACCGGACCTGGACCCGGCCGCCCGGACTCAGTCCCCCAGGACCCGCCTCAGGTAGTCGTTGCCGAACACCCGGTCCGGGTCCAGCCGGTCCCGGAGCGCGGTGAACTCGCCGAAGCGCGGGTACACCTGGGAGAAGTACTCCGCGTCCCGCGTGTGCACCTTGCCCCAGTGCGGCCGCCCGCCGTGCGCGGTGAAGATGCGCTCGGCGGCCGTGAAGTAGGCCTGGTAGGGGGTGCCCCTGTACATGTGCACCGCGATGTACGCGCTCTCGCGCCCCGAGGCGGTGGACAGGGTGATGTCGTCCGCCGGAGCCGTCCGGACCTCCACGGGGAAGCTGATCCGCAGGTCGGAGCGGTCGACCATGGCCTTGAGCTCCCGCAGCGCCTCGACGACGCGCTCGCGCGGAAGGGCGTACTCCATCTCCACGAACCGGACCCGGCGCGGGCTGGTGAACACCTTGTAGGGGATGTCCGTGTACGTGCGCGCCGACAGCGCGCGGCTGGCGAGCCGGGCGATGCCGGGGATGACCGCCGGGACCGCGCGGCCCAGGGAGTTGGCGGCCTGGAAGACGCCGTTGGACAGCAGCTCGTCGTCGACCCAGGCCCTGACCGCTCCGGGCGGGGCGGCCGGGCCCAGGCTGCGGTTGTTGCGCTTGGTGTTGCAGTTGCCGGTGTGCGGGAACCAGTAGAACTCGAAGTGCTCGTTCTCCGCGTGGTGCTGGTCGAACTCGGCCATCACCCGGTCGAAGCCCATGGGCTCCTCACGGGCGGTCAGGAAGAAGACCGGCTCCACCGCGAAGGTGATCGAGGTGACGATGCCGAGCGCCCCGATGCCCAGGCGCGCCGCCGCGAAGACCTCCGGATTCTCCTTCTCCGAACAGTTCAGCAGCCTTCCGTCCGCCGTGACCAGCTCCAGACCGCGGATCTGGGCGGCGATGGAGGCTGAGTCGCGGCCGGTGCCGTGGGTCCCGGTGCTGGTCGCTCCGGAGACGGTCTGCTCCATGATGTCGCCCATGTTCGTGAGCGACAGGCCCTCCTCGGCGAGGGCCAGGTTGAGGTCCTTCAGGACCGTGCCCGCGGCCACCGTCACGGTGCCGGCGGTCCGGTCGATGGCATGGATCCCGGCCAGGGCCTGCGGGCGCAGGAGCACGCCGTCGGTCGCCGCGGCCGCGGTGAAGGAGTGGCCGGTGCCGACGGCCTTCACCTTCAGTCCGTCCCCGGCGGCCCGGCGGACCGCCTCCTGGAGCTCCCCGACCGATGCCGGGGTCACCACGCGCGTGGGGGTGGCGCGGACGTTGCCCGCCCAGTTATGCCACGCGTCGGTCCGTGTCCCGCTCTTGTGCGCTGTCCCCGTCGTCGCCATCGTTAGAAGGCTCCTCCCCTTGCGCCGGCCTCGTCAGCCGGCGATATCCCGCGAACGCCGCCGCCGCCGCGGCGGTCCCCGCCGAGATGGAGACGACGTACCCGGTCCTCGCACCGGCGGCGTCGATGACCCAGCCGGCCACGGAGGACCCGAGCGCGACTCCGACCGCGAGGCCGGTGCTGATCCAGGTCATGCCCTCGGTCAGCTTCGCGCGTGGTACGTGCGCCTCGATCAGGGCCATCGTGGTGATCATCGTGGGAGCGATGGCGAGGCCCGAGACGAAGAGCGCCACGGCCAGGATCGGAAGGTTCCCGGCCAGTAGGAGGGGGATCATACTCACGGCCATCGCACAGATGCCCAGCACCCACCTGCGTTCGGCGCTGCCCTTGAGGTGGAGCAGGCCGAAGACGATGCCGGCGAGGCAGGATCCGACCGCCCAGACGGCGAGGACGAAGCTGGCGGCGGCCTTGTGGCCCTGCTCCTCGGCGAAGGCGAGGGTGACCACGTCGATGGAGCCGAAGATGGCGCCGGTGGCCACGAACGTGGCCATCAGCACCTGGAGTCCGGGGGAGCGCAGCGCCGAGGTCCGGTCGGTGTCCTCGCCGCGGGGGTGCGGGGCCGGTTCGGTGGCGCGCTGCGCGGTCAGCCACCAGACGCCCACCAGCAGGCAGGCCCCGGCGACCAGCGGGCCGGCCTCGGGGAACCAGGTGGTGGACAGCCCGATGGCGATGATCGGGCCGAAGATGAAGCAGACCTCGTCGAGGACGGACTCCAGGGAGTACGCCGTGTGCAGTTCGCGCGGGGAGTCCCGGTAGATGGCCGTCCACCGGGCGCGGATCATCGAGCCGACGCTCGGTACGCAGCCGGCGAGCGCGGAGAAGAGGAACAGGGTCCAGTCGGGCGCGCCGTAGGCCGTGCAGAGCAGCATGCCGGAGACGGCGAGGACCGCGAGCAGGGTCGCCGGGCGCAGCACGCGCCGCTGGCCGTACTGGTCGACCAGGCGGGAGACCTGGGGGCCGATGACGGCGGCGGAGAGCGCGAGGGTGGCGGTGAGCGCGCCGGCCAGCGAGTACCGGCCGGTGAGCTCGGAGATCATCGTGAGGATGCCGACGCCGACCATCGACAGCGGGAGCCGGCCGATGAGGCCGGCGGCGCTGAACGACCGGCTTCCCGGTGCGGCGAATATCGCGCGGTAGGGACTGGGCAAGGTGCCCTCCGTAAGGGACGTCGTTGGCCCATACAGGTTAAGACCGCACACCAGGCGCCCGCATGGGGAGGAACCAAGAGAAAGTAAGGGTGACCTTACCTGCGATGCCGGGGGTTCCGGCGCCGGGCCCGCTACCCGCCCGACGGCCGCGGGTGGCAGGATTCGAGCCATGTCAGACCAGCACCGCGCCTCCGCTCCCGGCTCGGCCGAAGGCCCCGCCGCGCCCTACGACGCCCTCCTGCTGCTGTCCTTCGGCGGCCCCGAGGGGCCCGAAGACGTCGTGCCGTTCCTGGAGAACGTCACGCGCGGGCGGGGCATCCCGCGCGAGCGGCTCAAGGAGGTCGGCAAGCACTACTTCGGCTTCGGCGGGGTCAGCCCCATCAACGCGCAGAACCGCGAGCTGCTGGACGCGCTGCGCAAGGACTTCGCGGAGCACGGTCTGGACCTGCCGGTCTACTGGGGCAACCGCAACTGGGCCCCGTACCTGAACGACGTGATGCGCGAGATGGCCGCCGACGGCCGCCGCCGCATCGCCGTCCTGGCGACCAGCGCGTACGCCTCGTACTCGGGCTGCCGGCAGTACCGCGAGAACCTCGCCGACGCGCTCGCGCTCCTCGTCGAGGACGGGGTGGCCGAGGCGGACCTGCCGAAGGTCGACAAGCTGCGCCACTACTTCAACCACCCCGGCTTCGTGCAGCCCGTGATCGACGGCGTGCTCGCGGCGCTGGAGTCGCTCCCCGCCGAGGTCCGGCCCGGCGCCCGGCTGGCCTTCACCACCCACTCCATCCCGGACGCGGCAGCGGACACCTCGGGCCCCGAGGCGGACCACACCGCGGACGGCGAGGGCGGCGCCTACGTCAAGCAGCACCTGGACGTCGCGCAACTGGTCGCCGACGCGGTCCGGGCCGAGACCGGCACCGAGCTGCCCTGGGAGCTCGTCTACCAGTCGCGCAGCGGCGCCCCGCACGTCCCGTGGCTGGAGCCGGACATCTGCGACCACCTGGAGGCCCTGCACGAGGCGGGCGCCCCGGCGGTCGTCATGGTGCCGATCGGCTTCGTCTCGGACCACATGGAGGTCCTCTACGACCTCGACACGGAGGCGACGGCGAAGGCCGCCGAACTGGGTCTGCCCGTAGCCCGCTCGGCGACGGTCGGCGCCGACCCCCGGTTCGCGGCGGCCGTACGGGACCTCCTGCTGGAGCGGGCGGCGGCGGAACGCGGCGAGGCCGTGGAGCGTTGCGCGCTCGGGCTCCTGGGAGCGAGTCATGATCTGTGTGCCGTGGGCTGCTGCCCGGCACGGGGGCCCCGGCCGGCGGCCGCGGGTGTGGACAGTCCGTACGCGTAGGGAGTGGGACCCGGCTGTGACGTCAGAGATTTCCGAAGAACTGAAGACCGAGCTGCTGGACGTGGCCCTGGAGGCCGCGGGCCGGGCCGGCGCGCTGCTGCGGGACGGCCGGCCGGCCGATCTGGCGGTCGCGGCGACCAAGTCGAGCCCGATCGACGTGGTCACCGAGATGGACATCGCCGCGGAGAAGCTGATCACGGGGATCCTCGGGGAACGGCGCCCCGAGGACGGGCTGCTGGGGGAGGAGGGTTCCGACACGGCCGGGACGAGCGGCGTGCGCTGGATCATCGACCCGCTGGACGGCACCGTGAACTACCTCTACGGGCTGCCGAACTGGGGCGTGTCCATCGCGGCCGAGTACCGCGGGGAGGCCGTGGTCGGCGTGGTGGCCGCGCCGATGCGCGCGGAGACCTGCCACGCGGTGCTCGGACGCGGTGCGTGGAGGGGCGGGACCCGGCTCGCGTGCCGTCCGGCGGCGCCGCTCGACCAGGCGCTGATCAGCACCGGGTTCGCGTACGTGCAGTCGCGACGGGCCCACCAGGCCGACGTCATCCAGCGGATCATCCCGCTCGTGCGGGACATCCGGCGCGGCGGTTCGGCGGCGCTGGACCTGTGCGACGTCGCCGCGGGCCGCCTGGACGGGCACTTCGAGCGCGGGCTGAACCCGTGGGACCTGGCAGCGGGGGACCTCATCGCGCGGGAAGCGGGAGCCCTGACCGGGGGCCGGCCGGGGCGGCGCGCCTCGCTGGAACTGACCCTGGCCGCCACCCCGGCCGTGTTCGCCTCGCTCCAGCCGCTGCTGGAGGAGGCCGGGGCCTGGCACGACTGACCGCCCGCGGCCGGCGGCGGGCGGAGCCCCGTGGTGCCGAGCGGTGGCACGGCGGCGCGTGCGCGAGCACGTGGGCGCGTGCGGGAGCACGTGAAGGAACCCCGGCGGCCGGATGGCGGCTGCCGGGGTTCGAGGGGGCCTGGGGTGTGCGGGCCTACCGGCGAGCGGTCGGCCGGGTGGTCAGCAGGCGGGGACGGAGACGGGGACCGAGAGCGGTACTCCGTGCTCGGCGGCGAGGCGCTGGAGATCTTCCAGCTCCGCCTGTTCCACTTCCACGAGGAAGTCGTCGCCCGTCTCGCGGGCCTGCCTGAGGTCCGACTGCGTGCTCCTGATGCGCTGCAGGAGTCCCGCGGTGAATGCGTCCATGGGGTTCGCCCCCTCTTCGTGGGTCGGCGGCGGCACGTGGCGGACCGCCGTCAGGGAGTGTTCGGGGTGTGCTGTCGTCCTCCCCGGTGCCCCGGCCCCAGAAACCTCGTGAGGCGAGGGAATCCCCACTTCCGTCCCTCGCGCACCCCCGTGTGGCGTCTTACAGCCGGTTTACGGCCGAAAGGGGCAGGATGGACGACGCACCCCACACGCCTGCCCTGACGGGCACTGAGGAAGGAAACGACGTGCGCGTACTCGTCGTCGAGGACGAGCAGCTGCTCGCCGATGCGGTTGCCACCGGACTGCGTCGGGAGGCCATGGCCGTGGACGTCGTGTACGACGGCGCCGCCGCCCTGGAGCGCGTCGGAGTGAACGACTACGACGTGGTCGTGCTCGACCGGGACCTCCCGCTCGTGCACGGTGACGACGTCTGCCGGAAGATCGTCGAGCTCGGCATGCCCACCCGCGTGCTCATGCTGACGGCGTCCGGCGACGTGAGCGACCGGGTCGAGGGCCTGGAGCTCGGGGCGGACGACTACCTCCCCAAGCCCTTCGCGTTCACGGAGCTGACCGCGCGGGTACGGGCGCTCGGCCGCCGCACCACCGTGGCGCTGCCCCCCGTACTGGAGCGCGCCGGGATCAAGCTGGACCCGAACCGGCGCGAGGTCTTCCGCGAAGGCAAGGAGGTGCAGCTGGCGCCGAAGGAGTTCGCGGTGCTGGAGGTCCTCATGCGCAGCGAGGGCACCGTCGTGTCCGCCGAGCAGCTCCTGGAGAAGGCGTGGGACGAGAACACCGACCCGTTCACGAACGTGGTGCGCGTGACGGTGATGACGCTGCGACGCAAACTGGGCGAGCCGCCGGTCATCGTGACCGTCCCGGGTTCCGGCTACCGGATCTGACGCGGATGGCAACGACACCGGCGCCACCGGCGGCGCCACCGAAACCGACCTGGGACCCCGGCCAGCCCGAGGGTCCTTTCCCTTGGCTGCGCCCGACCATCCGGATACGCCTCACGCTGCTGTACGGCGGGATGTTCCTGATCGCCGGCATCCTGCTGCTGTCGATCATCTACCTGCTGGCGGCGCAGGCGCTGAAGGAAGGCAACGCCGTATTCAGGATCACGGGCGGCCAGGGGGACGTCCAGATCGTCAGCCCCAACTGCCCCGGCGTGGGCACCGGCGCCCGGACGGCCGACCAGTTCAACGCCGCGATCGCGCAGTGCGTCCTCGAGCAGCGCAAGCTGGCGCTGGACGACCTGCTGAGCCGCTCGCTCATGGCCCTGATGGGTCTGAGCATCATCGCCTTCGCCTTCGGCTACGCGATGGCCGGGCGGGTGCTCTCGCCGCTCGGCAAGATCACCCGGACCGCCCGCCGGGTGGTCGGTTCCGACCTGACCCGGCGGATCGAGCTGGACGGCCCGGACGACGAGCTCAAGGAGCTCGCCGACACCTTCGACGAGATGCTCGACCGGCTGGAGCGGGCCTTCACCGCCCAGCAGCGGTTCGTGGCCAACGCCTCGCACGAACTGAGAACGCCCCTGGCCATCAACCGGACGCTGCTGGAGGTGCACCTCTCCGATCCCGGGGCGCCGGTCGAGCTGCAGCAGCTGGGCAAGACGCTGCTCGCCACCAACGAACGCAGCGAGCAACTGGTCGAGGGCCTGCTGCTGCTGGCCCGCAGCGACAACCAGATCGTCGAGCGCAAGCCCGTGGACCTGGCGGAGGTGGCCTCGCGCGCCATCGACCAGGCGCGCGGCGAGGCCCACGCCAAGGGCGTGGAGATCCGCGGCGAGCGCGCCCCGGCCGTCGTACAGGGCAACGGCGTCCTGCTGGAGCGGATCGCGCTCAACCTGGTGCAGAACGCCGTCCGCTACAACGTCCCGGAGGGCGGCTGGGTGGAGGTCACCACCGAGGCCGTGCACGGCCATGCGGTCCTGTCGGTGTCGAACACGGGTCCCGTGGTTCCCGCGTACGAGGTGGACAACCTGTTCGAGCCCTTCAGACGGCTGCGTACGGAGCGAACGGGCAGCGACAAGGGTGTCGGCCTCGGCCTCTCCATCGCGCGCTCCGTGGCGCGCGCGCACGGCGGAAGGATCCAGGCGGTCCCGCGCGAGGGCGGTGGCCTCGTGATGCGCGTCACCCTGCCCTTGTGACTCCGGTCACCCCATGTTCGCTGCTGGCTGAATGCGTGGGTGACGAAGGCAGCGGTTTCTGTGCGATCGATCACAGTGCCGGGTGTCGAACCGTATGCGTTCAGTGACCTGGTGGAGGCCGGAACGCCCGGGAAGTCCGGGTTTCCGGCCCCCCTAGCGGCGGGAAATACATGGGGTGGCGTTTGTGCAAGACGGCCCCCGGACCGTGTACGGTCCCGGTCGTCATCCCAGCCAATCGCTCCTTCTGATGTGCGGCTGGGTGTCGATTGAGTAACAGACCTTGATGTGAGGCAAAATCTCCGCCTCAGGTCGGGCACAAGTCCGGCCTCTCGCGCGTTACCTGCGCTGAGACACCCGCTAAATCCCAGAGGGGGAGAGCGAACTATGGCAACGGACTACGACACCCCGCGCAAGACCGACGACGACGTGGACAACGACAGCATCGAAGAGCTGAAGGCCCGTCGGAACGAGAAGTCGTCCTCGAACGTCGACCTGGACGAAATCGACAACGCGGAGGGCCTCGACCTGCCCGGCGCGGACCTCTCCAACGAGGAGCTGGCCGTTCGGGTCCTGCCCAAGCAGGCCGACGAGTTCACCTGCACGAGCTGCTTCCTGGTGCACCACCGCAGCCAGCTGGCGCGCGAGAAGAACGGTCAGCCGATCTGCCGCGAATGTGACTGAGAGGCGTCGGCCGTGACCGGCTCGACACCCTTCCGGAAGCGCCGCTTTCGGAAGAGCGGTGATCCGGCGGAGACGCAGGAGGGAGCCAACGGCCTGGAAACGGGCCCTGGAGCCCCCGGCGTACCCGCCGTGCTCCCCGACACCGCCCAGGCGGTGCCGTCGGCCCCACAGGCCGACGAGGGGTCCCGGTACGCCTCCGGGGTCCGTCGGCTGCAAGCCGTCAAGAACGGTGTGCGCAAGGGCGGCGAAAGTGCCGGGGCCGCCGCCCTTCACCTCGCCGACCGGTTCATCGAGAACGCACCGCGCGTTCCGGTTCGGGACCTCGCGACCCTGCGCGCGCAGTTCCCGGGCCTCGGGCCCGAACAGCTCGCGGGCAAACTGATCGCCGGCGCCGCCAACGCGACGTCCACCGTCGGCGCGGGAATCGGTGCGGCCGCCATGCTGCCGGTGCCCCCCGCCCTGCCGGCCGAACTGGCCGCCGAGATCACCGCGGTCGCCGCGATCGAGCTGAAGCTCATCGCCGAGCTCCACGAGGTCTACGGCCTGCGCCCGCGAGGCGACCTCAAGGAGCGCAGCTTCGCCTACCTCACGTCCTGGACGGAGGAGCGCGGAGTGGACCTGACCAAGCCGACGACGCTGAACGCGGCGCTGGGCGGTCAGATGAAGCGCGAACTGCGCCAGCAGATCACGAAGCGGATGTTCCGCAGCCTGCCGAACCTGATCCCCTTCATGGTCGGCGCGGCCGTCGGTGCGGTCATGAACCGCCGCGACACCCGCAAACTCGCCGAGAAGGTGCGCACGGACCTGCGGGCCCGCGCCGTGGCCTGGAACGCCCTGCCCTCGCTCCCGCCCCTCGAGCAGCCCGCCGAGGTCCTTCCCGGGCCCTTCAGGGCCGCCGTCGAGGGCCCCGCCGTCGACCCGCGGACCTGATCCCCCGGCCCGCTTCCCCCGGCCCGCTTCCTCCGGGCGCTTTCCCCGGCCCCGCTCTCCGGGGTCCGGCCCGGGGCCGGACCGGGACGTCAGGCCTCGGCCTGCGCCGCGCGGATGGCCGCCGCCAGCGCCTGCGGCTCGCGCGTGGAGACGTAGACGTAGGGGGTCGGGTCCGCCGGGTCGGTGACCTCGACGCGGACCGCCGTCGGCACGTAGCTGCGCATCAGCATGAAGGCGCGGGTATCGGCCTTGTACGTCCGCCAGGCACGCGTCTCCTCGGGATCCAGGACCTCCGGGTCGCCCAGCGCCGCCACCGGGATCCGCGCGTCGCCCGCGGCCAGCGCGCCGCCCACCACGCGCACGCGCTGGGATCCGTACGCACTCACCAGCAGCCCCGTCAGCGCGGTGCCGCCGACCAGCCCGGCCAGCAGCGGCATCGTGCCCAGCGGCAGCAGCATCAGCGCGCACGCGAGACCGGCCAGTGCGGCGATGCCCCACCAGGAACGGGGGGCCGTCAGACGTTCGTCGTGGTGCGCGGGGGAGAGCTGCATGCCGCCAAGCCTCCCACGAGGCGACCGGCGGGTAGCGGCGCGGGTAAGGTCTGCGGCTGTGAGTGGACGAAACACAGCGTTGACACCCCCGGCCGATGCCACCGCGCCGGTGCGGCACCCCGGTGCCCCGGCACCCGGCGAGCTCCTCGGTGCGCACTACGAGCACTGCTTCGGCTGCGGCGACGGCCAGCCGCACGGACTCCACCTGGAGGCCCGCGCGGGCGAGGGCGTGCGGGTCACCGCCGAGTTCACCGTCAAGGCCGCCCACCAGGGCGCGCCGGGCCTGGCCCACGGCGGTGTCCTCGCCACCGCGCTCGACGAGACCCTCGGTTCCCTGAACTGGCTGCTGCGCGTCATCGCCGTCACCGGCAGGCTGGAGACGGACTTCGTCCGGCCC
This sequence comes from Streptomyces sp. NPDC006544, assembly GCF_040611715.1. NCBI lineage: Bacteria > Bacillati > Actinomycetota > Actinomycetes > Kitasatosporales > Streptomycetaceae > Streptomyces > Streptomyces sp. NPDC006544. The sequence continues at coordinate 33,739 of NZ_JBEXOV010000077.1, forward strand.
GTGCCCGTGGACACCGTGCTGTACCTGGAGGCCGAGGTCACCGCCGTGGCCGGCCGGAAGATCTACTCGAGCGCCGTCGGTCGAATAGGCGGTCCGCAGGGGCCCGTCGCACTGCGCGCGGACGCCCTCTTCATCGAGGTGAAGGTCGACCACTTCATCGACAACGGACGGCCCGAGGAGATCCGGGCGGCGATGGCCGACCCGGACCAGGTCAGGCGCGCACGCGCCTTCGAGGTGAACCCCTGATGTCTGACAACGACAGCGCCCGCGGCGGCGTCGACGTGCTGATCAGGCGCGTCGACCCGCACGTGCCGATCCCCGCCTACGGGCACCCCGGCGACGCCGGCTGCGATCTGGTGACCACCGTGGCCGCCGAGCTGGAGCCCGGAGAGCGGGCCGTACTGCCCACCGGGGTCTCCATCGCGCTGCCCGACGGGTACGCGGCGTTCGTGCACCCGCGCTCCGGCCTGGCCGCACGCTGCGGGCTCGCGCTCGTGAATGCCCCCGGGACGGTGGATGCCGGGTACCGTGGGGAGATCAAGGTGATCGTGGTCAATCTCGACCCTCGCGAGAGCGTCCGGTTCGAGCGTTTCGACCGCATTGCCCAGCTGGTTGTCCAGCGGGTCGAGAAGGTGCGCTTCCACGAGGTGGCGGAACTTCCCGACTCGGCGCGGGCCGAGGGGGGTTTCGGCTCCACCGGTGGTCATGCGGCCGTGGCCGGATCCGGCGCTGGTCAGCAGGGTGGGAATGGCTACGCTTCGGTCGTATCCGACCGGGAAGGACAGTGACGTGTTCGGACGTCGCAAGAAGAACGACTCCGTCAGGGACGGCGGCGCGGCCGAGCAGGTCGTCGACGGCGTCGGCGCCGATGAGCAGGACGGCGCCCAGGAGACCGACGGGGAACAGCCGCGCAGGGTGAACCTGCCGCCGGCCCCGCGGCCCGACGGCCCGTGGGACGTCGCGGAGGTCCCCGGCAACCCCGAGGACGGCCGGGTCGACCTCGGCGGCATCCTCGTACCGGGTGTCGAGGGCATGGAGCTGCGCGTCGAGGTCGCCGGTGACGCGATCGTCGCCGCGACCGTGGTGCTCGGGGACAGCGCCGTGCAGCTGCAGGCCTTCGCCGCCCCCCGCAAGGAGGGCATCTGGGGCGAGGTCCGCGAGGAGATCGCCGAGGGCATCACCAAGCAGGGCGGCATCATCGACGAGGTCGAGGGTCCGCTCGGCTGGGAGCTGCGCGCGCAGGTGCCCGTACCGCTCCCGGACGGGCAGACCGGCGCACAGCTGGTCCGCTTCGTCGGTGTGGACGGCCCGCGCTGGTTCCTGCGCGGTGTCATCTCCGGTCAGGGCGCGGTGCGCCCCGAGTCGGCGGGCGTGCTGGAGCGGATCTTCCTGGACACCGTCGTGGTCCGCGGAGAGGGCCCGATGGCCCCGCGCGACCCGATCGTCCTGAAGCTGCCCAACGACGCGCAGATGGTGCCGGACGGCGTGCAGACCACCGAGGAGCAGGAAGGCTCCCGCTTCGGCGGGGGCATGGGCCAGCTGGAGCGCGGCCCGGAGATCACCGAGGTCCGCTGACCCCGGTGCGAGCCCGTACGGCCCGATTGGTGGCGCGGACACGCGTGCCACACGGGACAGCCGTGCGCGGTGCCCTTCTTCTCGGCCGGAC
>NZ_JBEXOV010000078.1:0-34853 GCF_040611715.1 Streptomyces sp. NPDC006544
CGCCGCGCGCACGGGCGCCGGTGGCGCGGGCGGCGCCGGCGCCGGTGGCCTCGGCGCGGGCTTGGGCGGCGCGGGCTTGGGCGGCGCGGGCTTGGGCGGTGGAGGTGGTGGGGGTGGCGGTGGGGTGGGAGGCGGCGGTGGTGGTGGCGGAGTGGGCTCGGGCGGGCAGGGCGGAGGGGGAGGCGGTGGCGGGCAGTGCGGGTGGCCGTGGGGGCTCGGACGGCCGTGGTGGCCCTCGGCGTGGCCGCCCCGTCCGGGGCGGTCGTCTCCGTCGTCTCCGCGCTCCGGGTGGCCGCCGCGATCGGCTCGACCGGCGTGATGTCCGCCACCTCGGCCGACCCCGGCAGCGCCGTCGACGGCAGACGCGACCAGCCTGAAGGCGCTCGCTCCGTCACCGTCCGCGGTCGTCGCGTAGGTGCTGCTATCGGCCATGGCAGGCGTGGTCGACAGCGCCGCCCACAGCAGGACGGGGACCGCCAGCAGGCGCCTGGAAGGGGCTCTTTTCACCCGGGGATCATGGGGTCGCGCGCGCCCGCGCGGGGGGCGCTTGGCTCGGGTTCGCCTGAACGGGTGACGTGTTGGCTATGGAGGTTTGAGCCAGTTTCGGAGCGCGCCCGTTTCGTCACCGGCCTTTTCGCAAACGGTATTTGTCGGTTTCGGTCATGCGCCGTACACCTGCTCGTGCGAGGCTTTGCCGTGCTCGCGCGGGGCTTTGCCGTGTGACGAAGAACGGATCGCCAATTTCCGCTTTTGCTCGCTCCGTTGGGCAATGATCAGTACATTCGGCTCGGACAGGGTCCGGCCCTGTCCGGACCGCGGCAGGACTACGGCATTGGAGACCCCGATGGAGCGCCCCGCCTGGGCCCCGCCAGGCATCGACATATCGGTGCCGAGCGTGTCCCGCATCTACGACTACTACCTCGGCGGCTCTCACAATTTCGAGGTCGACAGGCAGGCCGCCCGCCGCGCCATGGAATTCATGCCGGGTCTGCCCAAGATCATGCAGGCGAACCGGGCCTTCATGCGCCGCGCCGTCCGGTACGCCGTCGCCGGGGGCGTCACGCAGTTCCTCGACATCGGCTCCGGCATCCCCACCTTCGGCAACGTCCACGAGATCGCGCAGGCCGCCACCCCCGAGGCACGCGTGGTCTACGTCGACCACGACCCGGTGGCCGTCGCCCACAGCCAGGCCGTGCTGGCCGGCACCGGGGGGACCGGAGTCGTCGCCGCCGACCTGCGCAAGCCCCGGGAGCTCCTGGCCGCCCCCGAGATCGGCCGCGTACTGGACCTGAGCCGCCCGGTGGCCCTGCTGCTGGTCGCCGTCCTGCACTTCCTGGAGGACGCGGACGACCCCTACGCCGCCGTGGCGGAGCTGCGCGAGTCGCTGGCACCCGGGAGCCTGCTGATCCTCACGCACGCCTCGTTCGAGGGGATCCCGCTGACGCAGGAGGACGCGGCCGGCACCGTCGAGGTCTACCGCGACATCCGCAACCCGCTCGTCATGCGCAGCGGAGAGCAGATCAAGGGCTTCTTCGAGGGCTTCGACCTGGTCGAGCCCGGCCTGGTGGCGATGCCCAACTGGCGGCCCGACGGATCCGACGGGTCCGACGAGCCGCAGGGCGGGGCCGCGGACGAAGACCCGTACGCCTTCTCGGGCTTCGCGGGCGTGGGGCGCAAGGCGTGAGAGTGCCTGCACAGACGGCGAGAGGCGCCGATGCGCCACAGGGTGGTCTGGAGGACCGGATCGGCCGGTTCGCCACCATCTGGGGGAGGGCGATCTTCCCGGTCACGGCGACCTCGCTCACCCGCGCCGAGTTCGAACAGCACCTCGTTCCACTGACCCGCGCCCTCGTCGACGCCCTGTGCGCCCGGCCCTTCGAGGCGGCCGCGGGCCAGCGGGTCGGGTCCGAGCTCGTCGCCGTCCACTGCACCGACCCGGAGGCGCTGGCCGGCACCCTGGGCGTGGTCGAGTCCTACCTGGTGCTGTACTGCGGGCCGGGGGGCTCCGATACCGAGGGCGCTCTGGACACCGAGGAGTACCGTTCGCGCTGCGCCCGCCTCCAGCACGGCATCGCGGCGGGGTTCGCCCGCGCCCTGCGCGAGCGCACGCTGAAGGAGCAGGAGGCCATCGCCCGCTCCGCCCTGACCGCGCGGATCGACGCCCAGCAGGCGCTGCACGCGAGCGAGGCCCGCTTCCGGGCGGTCTTCGAGGGCGCGGCCGTCGGCATCGGCATCGCCGACCTGGAGGGCAACGTCCTCGAGATCAACGACGCGCTGCTGCAGATGTTCGGGGGCATGGACGGGCACGTCCGGGGCCGCAACGTCAGCGAGTGGAGTCATCCCGAGGACACCCCGCACGTCTGGCGGATGTACGGCGAGCTCGTGCGCGGCGAGCGCGACAGCTACCGCGTCGAGAAGCCGTACTACCGGCACGACGGGACCGTGCTGTGGACCAACCTGACGGTCTCGCTGCTGCGCGACGCCGAGGGGGTGCCGCAGTACCAGCTCGCCCTCATGGAGGACACCACCGAACGCCGGCTGCTCAACCTGCGCCTGCGCTACGAAGCCACCCACGACGCGCTGACCGGGCTGCCCAACCGGACCCTGTTCTTCGAGCGGCTGGAGAAGGCGCTCAGCGGGCCCGGCGGCACCCGGTTCGGCCTCTGCTACCTCGATCTCGACGGTTTCAAGGCCGTCAACGACAGCCTCGGCCATTCGGCGGGGGACCGGCTGCTGGTGGAGGTCGCCGACCGGCTCCAGAGCTGCGCGACCGGCCCCGGCGAGGTGGTCGCCCGCCTCGGCGGCGACGAGTTCGTGGCGCTGACCACGGGTCCCGACACCGAGGAGAAGTCCACCGAACTCGCCGTCCGGATCCTCTCCGCCCTCTCGGTCCCGATCCGGCTCGAGGGCCGGGAACTGACCGTCCGGGGCAGCATCGGCATCGTCGAGGGTCCGGCGCGAGAACGCACCGCCGCGGAGGTGCTGCGCTCCGCCGACATCACGATGTACCGGGCCAAGGCGGCGGGCGGCAACCGCTTCGAGTTCGCCGACGCCGAGGCCGACGCGCGCGCCATCACCCGGCACGGCCTGACCAACGCCCTGCCCGCAGCCCTGGAGCGCGGCGAGTTCTTCATCGAGTACCAGCCGCTGGTGCACATGCACGACGGCAGCGTGCACGGAGCCGAGGCGCTGGTGCGCTGGTCGCACCCGCAGCACGGGGTGCTCGGCCCGGACCGCTTCATCCCGCTCGCCGAACGGACCGGGCTGATCGTGCCGCTGGGCCGCTGGGTCCTGGAGGAGTCCGTCCGCCAGGCCCGCAACTGGCAGCACCAGCACGGCGGCTCCCGGCTGCGGATCAACGTCAACCTGTCACCGACCCAGCTGCACCACCCCGGGCTGGTCGCCGACACGGTCCGCGTCCTGGAATCCTCGGGCCTGGCCCCGGGCACGCTCTGCCTGGAGGTCACCGAGTCGGCGCTGATCGGCGCCGACGACGAACTCCTGGAGCCGCTGCGCCGGCTCGCCGCCCTGGGCGTGGACATCGCCCTCGACGACTTCGGAACGGGCTACTCGAACCTGGCCAACCTGCGACGCCTGCCCGTCAGCGTCCTGAAACTGGACCGCTCCTTCACCAAGGGGATGCAGCAGCAGCCGGCCAACCCGGTCGACGTCAAGATCGTGGAGGGTATCGTCGCCCTGGCCCACAGCCTCGAACTGGCCGTGACGGTCGAGGGCGTGGAGACCGGCGCCCAGGCAGCCCAGCTCCGCGCCCTGGGCTGCGACACCGCCCAAGGCTGGTACTACGCCCGCCCCGGCGCCCCCGACCGCATCCACACCCTGTCCCTCTCGGACGCGGTCCCCTCGGTCTTCTGACGGCCGGGGCCCCTCACCTGCGGCCCGCCTCCGTCCCGCGGCCGGGCGTGCGCACGGCCGCCCTGACGCGCTCGTACCGCTGCGCGGTGTCCGCCAGCACCGCGGCGGCGGCCGGCAGGCGCTCGGCCTCGTAGCCGTCGAGGACCTCGTCACCGGCGGGTCCCGTGAGGGCCGCGGCCAGGGTCCGGGCGAGGGCGGCCGCGTCCTGGACGCCGGTGTTCATCCCGAGCCCGCCGGCTATCGGGTGGACGTGCGCGGCGTCCCCGGCGAGGAAGACCCGGCCCTCGCGCATCCGGTCGGCCATGCGGACGTTGACCCGCCAGAACGAGAGCCAGCCGGCCCCCGACAGCCGGATCCCCGGCATCCGCGCGTGACGGTCGAAGAGGCGCTGGAAGCCCTCCTCCGACGGAGGCAAGAACTCGCCCCGCCCGTCCGGTTCGGGGGAGGCCTGGAGCTGGAAGGTGTCCGTCCCCGGCATCGGGCACAACAGGATCCCGCCGCTGTCCGAGGTGTACCACTGGTGCCAGAAGTCCCGGCTCAGCCCGGGTGCCCGCACGTCTCCGAGCACCATCGCCTGCTCCGGCTCGGTGTACCCCTCGAAGGGGATCGCGAGCAGCCGCCGGATCGTACTGCGGCCGCCGTCGCACGCCGCCAGATAGCGGGCCCGGATCACCGTGCCGTCCGAAAGCTCCACGCCGACCCCGCCGGCGTCCTGTGCGAGGGAGGCGAGCCCGGCCCCGTACTCGACGCGCACGCCCAGCTCGGCCAGGCGCTCGCGCAGCGCCTCCTCGACCTGCCATTGCCCGATGAGCAGTCCGTCCGCCACGGCGGTGTCGCTGATGTACGCGCCGTCGAAGTACTTGCGCAGGACGATCTCCCGCCGGCCGACGGCCGTCATGCGCCCGGCCGCCCCGAGCGCCTCGAAGGTCTCCAGGCTGGCCGGGTTGAGCCCCTTGCCGCGCGATGCGCGGTGGGGTGCCCGGCGTCCTTCGACGACCCGCACACCGATGCCGCGGCGGGCCAGGTCACAGGCGAGCGTCAGGCCGGTGGGGCCGGAGCCCGCGATCAGTACGTCAGTCATGGGAAGTCCTCTGGTCGTCGTTTCTCGTCGTCGGTTCGGCGGCGATGTCTCAAGGGAAGCGCCTCCGACGATAAAATACAACCCGGTTACGAAATTAACTTGGTTGCGTATTCGTGCTATGCTCCGCACATGAACAACACGACAGGTCTGCGCGAGAGCAAGAAGCTGCGTACGCGCCGCCAGCTGGCGGCCACGGCGCTGGAGCTGTTCCTGGAGCGCGGGTTCGACGCCGTGTCCGTCGCGGACGTGGCCGCCGCGGCGGACGTCTCGAAGCCCACGCTCTTCCGGTACTTCCCGAGCAAGGAGGACCTCGTCCTCGACCGCTTCGCCGACCACCAGGACGAGGCGGCGCGCATCGTGCGCGAGCGGCCCGCCGGGCAGGGGCCGGCCGGGGCGGTCCGCGCGCACTTCCTGGCGGCCCTCGCCGAGCGGGACCCGATCACGGGCCTCTGCGACCACCCCGCGGTGCTCGCCTTCCAGCGGCTGCTCTACACCACCGCCAGTCTCGAGTCGCGGATGAGGCACTACACCGCCCGCGAGGTGGAGCTGCTCGCGGCCGTGCTGGAGTCGGAAGCGGTCCCGGCGCTGCCCGCGCGGCTGGCCGCCACGCACCTGGTGGCCGTCCGGCACGAGCTGGGCCGGGAGAACTTCCGGCGGCTCGACGCCGGCCGGAGTGCGGACGAGGCCCATCCGGACGCGGTGGCCGACTGCGATCAGGCCTTCCTGATGCTCGCCGAAGGCCTCGACAAGACCCTCCCCGTACGCCCGTCCTGACGCGCTGTGGCGGACCGTCCGGGTGCTCCCGGAGTGCCGTGTGCCGGGTCCGCCCCGGCTCCGACGCCCTCAGCCCAGCAGGATGCGCTTCAGCTCCCGCGCCGCACGCGGGGGCGCGACGTCCGTGCGGTGCGCCAAGGCGATCGTGCGGCGCAGCGGTGACCCCGCCAGCGGCGTGGTGCGCAGTTCCGGGCCCGCCCGGTCGACCACCATCGCCGGGACCACCGCGATGCCCAGCCCCGCGCGGACGAAGCCGAGGACCGCGTCCATCTCGCCGCCCTCCACCGTGAACACCGGCTCGAAGCCCTCTGCCCGGCAGGCCGCCACCGTCAGGTCGCGCAGGTCGTAACCGTGCCGGAACATCACCATCGGCTCGTCGCGCAGCGCGGACACCGTGAGCGGGCCGCCCCCCGCCGGAGCCGGCAGGGACGCCGAGGAGACCACCACCAGGTCCTCCGTCAGCAACTCCACCGTGGTCAGTGCCGGAGCCGAGGGGGGCAGCGGCAGGGCGATCAGCGCGAGGTCCAGGGCGCCGCGCGCGAGCTCGCGCACGAGGTCCAGCGAACCGCTCTCCTCGATCAGCAGCTCGATCCCCGGATGCGCCGTGTGGAAGGCCCGCAACACGTCCGGCAGCAGGCCCGTGCACACGCTCGGGGTGGCCCCCAGCCGGACCCGGCCCCGCCGCAGCTGCGCCAGCTCCTGCACCTCCAGCCGGGCGGTGTCCGCGTCCGCGAGGATCCGTCGGGCCAGCGGCAGCAGCGTCTCACCGGCGTCGGTGAGCGTGATGTTCCCGCGCGCCCGGCTGAACAGCTCGGCGCCCAGCTCCCTCTCGAGCGCCTTGATCTGCTGGGACAGGGACGGCTGGGCCACGTGCTCCCGCTCCGCCGCCCGCGTGAAGTGCCGGGTCTCGGCGACGGCGACGAAGTAGACGAGCTGCTGGAACTGCATCGTCCCAGCGTACGCCCGTCATAGGCGTCGGCTATCGATCCCAGCTCCACCATGTCTTGGACCTTTCGGGACCTTCGTCCCTACGGTCGTGTCATGGCTCTGGCACCGCGGACGGGTCGACGGCCGTCCACCACGCGCACACTCTGGGACTCCACCGTCGGCAAGAAGTCCGTGATGGCCGTCTCCGGCCTGATCATGCTCGGCTACCTCGTCGTCCACATGCTCGGCAACCTCAAGATCTTCTTCGGGGCGGAGGAGTTCAACGGCTACGCCCACTGGCTGCGCACCCTCGGCTCGCCCTTCCTCCACCACGAGTGGGCCCTGTGGATCGTCCGCGTGGCCCTCGTCGCCGCCGTCGTCGCCCACGGGGTGTGCGCCTACCAGCTGAGCCGCCGCGACATCAAGGCGCGCCCGGTGAAGTACGCCCACAAGCGCCGGCGCGCGAGCTACGCCACCCGCACGATGCGCTGGGGCGGCGTCATCCTCGCCCTCTTCATCGTCTGGCACCTCCTCGATCTCACCCTGCTCACCGTCAACGAGCGGGCCTGGGCCGGGCATCCGTACGAGAACGTCCTCGCCACCTTCTCCACCTGGTACGGGAACACCCTCTACCTCGTGGCGATGGCCGCCCTCGGCCTGCACGTCCGTCACGGCTTCTGGAGCGCCGCCCAGACCCTGGGCGCGGGCAACGCCCGGCGGGACAGCGCGCTGAAGTTCCTGGCGAACGCCCTCGCCCTCGTCCTGTTCGCGGGCTTCGTGTCCGTACCCGTCGCCGTCATGACCGGAGTGGTGAGCTGACCATGAGCGAGAGCACCAGCAACAGCAGTAACAGCAAGAGCAGCAACACCAGCACCAGCAACACCAGCACCAGCGACCACACCGGCGCCGGTACGTCCTACGCCGACTACACCACCGGCGAACCGATCGCCGACACCAAGGCCCCCGAGGGCCCCATCGCCGAGCGCTGGGACCGCCGCCGCTTCGAGGCCAAGCTCGTCAACCCGGCCAACCGGCGGGGCCACACGGTCATCGTCGTGGGAACCGGCCTGGCCGGCGGCGCGGCCGGCGCGACCCTCGCCGAACAGGGCTACCACGTGGTCCAGTTCTGCTTCTCCGACTCGCCGCGCCGCGCCCACTCCATCGCCGCCCAGGGCGGCATCAACGCGGCCAAGAACTACCGCAACGACGGCGACTCCGTACACCGCCTCTTCTACGACACCGTCAAGGGCGGAGACTTCCGCGCCCGCGAATCGAACGTCCACCGCCTCGCGCAGATCTCCGTGGAGATCATCGACCAGTGCGTGGCCCAGGGCGTCCCCTTCGCCCGCGAGTACGGCGGACTCCTCGACACCCGCTCCTTCGGCGGCGTGCAGGTGTCCCGCACCTTCTACGCCCGCGGCCAGACCGGACAGCAACTGCTGCTCGGCGCCTACCAGGCGCTCTCGCGCCAGATCGCCGCGGGCAACGTCGAGATGCACGCCCGCACCGAGATGCTCGACCTGATCACCGTCGACGGAGTGGCGCGCGGCATCGTCGCCCGCGACCTGGTCACCGGCAAGATCGACACCTACTACGCCGACGCGGTCGTCCTGGCGAGCGGCGGTTACGGCAACGTCTTCTACCTCTCCACCAACGCCATGAACTCCAACGCGACGGCCGTCTGGCGGGCGCACCGGCGCGGCGCCTACTTCGCCAACCCCTGCTTCACCCAGATCCACCCCACCTGCATCCCGCGCACCGGCGACCGCCAGTCCAAGCTCACCCTGATGAGCGAGTCGCTGCGCAACGACGGCCGCATCTGGGTCCCCAAGGCCAAGGGTGATCAGCGCCCCGCCGCCGACATCCCCGAGGCGGAGCGCGACTACTACCTGGAGCGGATCTACCCCTCCTTCGGCAACCTCGTGCCCCGCGACATCGCCTCCCGCGCCGCCAAGAACGTCTGCGACGAGGGACGCGGCGTGGGCCCCGGCGGGCAGGGCGTCTACCTCGACTTCGCCGACGCCATCCGCCGCCTGGGCAAGGACGGCGTCGCCGAGAAGTACGGCAACCTCTTCGACATGTACGAGCGGATCACCGCGGAGAACCCGTACGAGGTCCCCATGCGGATCTACCCCGCCGTGCACTACACGATGGGCGGACTGTGGGTCGACTACGACCTCCAGACCACCGTGCCCGGCCTCTTCGCGATCGGCGAGGCCAACTTCTCCGACCACGGAGCCAACCGCCTCGGCGCCTCCGCGCTCATGCAGGGCCTCGGCGACGGCTACTTCGTCCTTCCCTCCACCATCAACGACTACCTGGCCCGCCATCCGCACAGGGACACCGTCGACGACACCCACCCCGAGGCCGCGGCCGCCGTGCGCGAGACCCGCGACTGCCTCGCGAAGCTGCTCGCCGTCGACGGGGACCGCACGCCCGACTCCTTCCACCGGGAGATCGGCGAACTGATGTGGGAGTACTGCGGAATGGCGCGGACCGAGGAGGGCCTGCGCAAGGCACTCGCCCGGATCCCGGAGATCCGCGAGGAGTTCTGGAAGCGGATCAAGGTCCCCGGCAGCGGCGAGGAGTTCAACCAGTCGCTGGAGAAGGCCAACCGCATCATCGACTACCTCGAGCTCGCCGAGCTGATGTGCCTCGACGCGCTCCACCGCGCCGAGTCCTGCGGCGGCCACTTCCGCGAGGAGTCCCAGACCCCGGACGGCGAAGCCGCCCGCCGCGACGAGGAGTTCGGGTACGCGGCCGCCTGGCAGTACACCGGAACCGGCGACGCCCCCGTCCTGCACAAGGAAGACCTCGTCTTCGAGTACGTCCACCCCACCCAGCGGAGCTACGCATGAGGCTCACCCTGCGCGTCTGGCGCCAGCAGAACGCCGACGCCACCGGCACGATGGCCTCGTACGAGGTCGACGGCATCTCGAAGGACATGTCCTTCCTGGAGATGCTGGACACCCTCAACGAGGACCTGACCCTGCGCGGCGAGGACCCCGTCGCCTTCGACCACGACTGCCGCGAGGGCATCTGCGGTGCCTGCAGCCTCGTCATCAACGGCGACGCCCACGGCCCGGAGCGCACCACCACCTGCCAGCTCCACATGCGCGCCTTCTCCGACGGCGACACCCTCGACGTCGAACCCTGGCGTGCCTCCGCCTTCCCGGTGATCAAGGACCTCGTCGTCGACCGGACCGCCTTCGACCGGATCATCCAGGCGGGCGGCTACATCACCGCACCGACCGGCGCCGCCCCCGAGGCGCACGCCACCGCCGTTCCCAAGCCCGACGCCGACCACGCCTTCGAGCACGCTGAGTGCATCGGCTGCGGGGCGTGCGTGGCGGCCTGCCCCAACGGCTCCGCGATGCTGTTCACCTCCGCGAAGATCAACCACCTGAACGTGCTCCCGCAGGGCGCGCCCGAGCGCGAGACCCGCGTACTGGACATGGTGGCGACCATGGACGCCGAGGGTTTCGGCGGCTGCACGCTGACAGGGGAGTGCGCGACGGCCTGCCCCAAGGGGATCCCGCTGCCGTCGATCGCCGCGATGAACGGGGAGTGGCTGCGAGCCGTCCGCAAGGGCCCGCGCTGAGGCGGTGGACCGGGTCCGGGCGCACCGGGAAAACAGGTCCGTGTCCAGGCCGACCTTCCCGTACGCCGTACCCGGCGGGCCCGCGCCGGGGCCGCCCCGGAGGTCTCGGCCGGCGGGGCATCTGCCGGGCGTCCGCCGATCGGATGATCGGAGCGGGTCCCGTCGTGCCGTGACCGGCTCGCCTTCCGGGCATGGGCGACAGTGGGGCCCATGCCCCAAGCCCCCGCCGGTCCCGGTCCCCGCCGCCGCACCGTGCTGGCCGCCGCCCTCACCCCCCTGGCGGCGGCCGGCTGCGCCGAGGAGGAGCGCCCCCGCAGCCCGCGCCCCGGCCCGGAGACGGCGGCCAAGGACGCCCTGGTCATGATCATCCGGCATGCGGAGGAACCCGCCGCGGCAGACACCGGAGAGGACGGCGAGGGCAACGAGGACTTCGGCTTCCTCGCCGTCCGGGGCTGGCGTCGGGCCCAGGAGCTGCCCACCCTCTTCGCGCCGTCCCGCGGCGCCGGTCTGCCCCGTCCGGAGGCCGTCTTCGCGGCGGGCGGCACGTCCGGTGCGCCCGCCCGGTGCCGCCAGACCGTGGAGACGCTGGCCACCGCGCTCCACACCCCCGTGCGGAGCGCCTTCGGCCTCGGAGCCGAGCCGGCCCTGGCCCGCGCGGTCCTGGAGGCCCGGATGCCCGTGCTCGTCTGCTGGGAGCACACGGGCGTGCCCCGCCTGATCCGGGCCCTCGGGGCGCAGGATCTCCTCGGCCTGCCGTCCGTCTGGCCCGACCGCTACGACCTGGTGTGGGTGTTCACGCGCCGACGGGGCGTGTGGAGCTTCCGCGAACTCCCGCAGCACCTGCTCTCCGGGGACGCGTAGCCGGACCGGTGTACGGGTCCCCGGGGGCGCCGGACGGCGCCCGCGAGGACAGGGGCATCCGGGCGTACGCTGAGAAGTGGACTCGGGGCCAGTCGTGTGCCGGGAGGTAGACACTCATGTCTGGAATCGTGCGCAGAGGGTTCGATTCCGCGGACGAGACACGTCCGTTCGAGGACGGCAAGGGCAGGCTCGATCTGCTCAACACCGACAACGGGCCGGTGGGACGGGCCGTGTTCGAGCCCGGATGGCAGTGGTCGAAGCACATCAAGCCCCTTGCCGGAACCGACAGTTGCGAGGCCGCCCACGTGGGCTACGTCCTCAGTGGCCGGATGAAGGTCGTCATGGACGACGGAGAGAGCGTCGAGGCGCAGCCCGGGGACTTCCTCCAGATCGAGCCCGGCCACGACGCCTGGGTGCTCGGTGAGGAGCCGTGCGTTCTCCTCGACTGGCAGGGCTACGGAGACTACGCCAAGCAAGCCGGCAGCTGATCCCCCGCTCACGCCGTGAGGGCCCGCGCCAGGTGGGCCGCCGTCCGGCTGCCCGCCGCGCGGGCCACCTCGGCGGGCGTGCCGGAGGCCACCACCCGGCCGCCGTCGGCGCCGCCGCCCGGCCCCAGGTCGATGACCCAGTCCGCGCCGGCCACCACCGCCATGTCGTGCTCCACGACCACCACCGAATGCCCGGCGTCCACCAGCCCGTGCAGCTGCCGCAGCAGCACCTCGACGTCGGCCGGGTGGAGCCCTGTCGTCGGCTCGTCCAGCAGGTACAGGGTGTGGCCGTGGCGCAGCCGCTGCAGCTCGGTCGCCAGCTTGATCCGCTGCGCCTCGCCGCCCGACAGCTCCGTCGCGGGCTGCCCCAGCCGCAAGTAGCCCAGGCCGATGTCCGACAGCGCTCCCAGGCTCCGCGCCGCCGCCGGGACCCCCGCGAAGAAGGAGGCAGCCGCTTCCACGGTCAGGGAGAGCACCTCGGCGATGTTCAGTCCCGAGTAACGGACCTCCAGGGTCTCGGCGTTGTACCGGGCACCGGCGCACTCGGGGCACGGTGCGTACGTACTGGGCAGGAACAGCAGCTCCACCGACACGAAACCCTCGCCCTGGCAGGACTCGCACCGGCCGCCCGGCACGTTGAAGGAGAACCGTCCCGCCTTCCAGCCGCGCGCCCTGGACTCCGGCGCCTCGGTGAAGAGCCGGCGGACCACGTCGAACAGCCCTGTGTACGTGGCCAGGTTGGAGCGCGGGGTCCGTCCGATCGGCTTCTGGTCGACCTCCACCAGCCGCCGTACCGGGAAGCGCGGCTCCCTCAGCCGCCCGCCGACCTCCCGCGCGAGGGCCTGGCCGACCAGCGTGGACTTGCCCGAGCCCGACACCCCGGTCACGGCGGTGAACACCCCGAGCGGGAACTCGGCCGCCACGTCACGGAGGTTGTGGCGGTCGACACCGGTGAGGCGGACGGACCCGGTCGCCTCGCGCACCGACCGCGGTTCCCCCCGGCCGCGCGCGGGCCCCTCACCGCCGGGGGCCGACGGGAACAGGTACCGTGCCGTCGCCGATTCCGTCACCGCGGCCAGCCCCTCGGGCGGCCCGCTGTGCAGGATGTGCCCGCCGTGTTCCCCGGCCAGCGGTCCGACGTCCACCAGCCAGTCCGCGTGCCGCACCACGTCCAGCTGATGCTCCACCACGAAGACCGTGTTCCCGGCCTCCTTCAGCCGGTCCAGTACGCCGAGCAGCGCCTCGGTGTCGGCCGGGTGCAGCCCCGCCGAGGGCTCGTCCAGGACGTACACCACGCCGAAGAGCCCCGACCGCAGCTGCGTCGCCAGCCGCAGGCGCTGGAGTTCGCCCGCCGACAGGGTCGGGGCGCCCCGGTCCAGGCTGAGGTAGCCCAGCCCGAGCTCGGTGACCGGTCCGATGCGGGAGCGCAGGTCCTCGGTCAGCACCCGGGCCGCCTCGCCTTCACCGCTCCCGTGCGCGGCGGACAGGACGCCGTCCAGCTCGGTCAGCGCCAGCGCCGCCAGTTCCGCGATCGTGCGGCCCGCGAACGTCACGGCCAGCGCCTCCGGGCGCAGCCGGCGCCCCTCGCACACCGGGCACGGGGAGTCGGTGAGGAAGCTCTCGGCGCGGGCCCGCAGCGTGGCGCTCTTGCTGTCGGAGAACGTCCGCATCACGTACCGGTGGGCGCTCATGTACGTTCCCTGGTAGGGCCGTTGGATCCGGTCGGCCTCCCGGACCGGATGCACCGTCACCACCGGCTGCTCCTCGGTGAACAGGATCCATTCGCGGTCCTCGGCCGCCAGCTCCCGCCACGGCGCGTCCACGTCGTGGCCGAGCGCCTCCAGGATGTCCCGCAGGTTCTTGCCCTGCCAGGCGCCCGGCCAGGCGGCGATGGCACCTTGGCGGATCGACAGACCGGGCTCGGGGACCAGGAGTTCCTCGCTGGTGCGGTGCACGCGACCGAGTCCCTGGCAGGAAGGGCAGGCCCCGGCGACGGTATTGGGGGAGAAGGAGTCGGAGTCGAGGCGTTCGGCGCCCGGCGGATAGGTGCCGGCTCTTGAATACAGCATCCGCAGGGAGTTGGAGAGCGTGGTGACCGTCCCGACCGACGAGCGCGAGCCGGGGGAGGAGCGCCGCTGTTCCAGCGAGACGGCCGGCGGGAGCCCGGTGACGGAGTCGACCTTCGGCGCGCCGATCTGGTGGATCAGCCGGCGCGCGTACGGGGCCACGGACTCGAAGTACCGGCGCTGGGCCTCGGCGAAGAGCGTGCCGAAGGCGAGCGAGCTCTTGCCGGAGCCGGAGACCCCGGTGAACACGGTCAGCGCGTCGCGCGGGATGTCCACGTCGACCCCGCGCAGATTGTGCTCCCGGGCGCCGCGGACGCGTACGTAGGGATCATGGGCGGGCGGGGCGGCGGACTGGTGCATTCGTCCTAGTTTAGTGGCCGGGATCCCCGGGCCGCCCCGTGAGGTCCGTGTCACCGGTGAGGCCTGAGAGACCTGAGAGGCCCGTGAGGCGGGCGAGCCTTTCGAACGAGTCCAGCAGGGCCGTCCGGTCGTACGTGGAGGTGGTGATCAGCAGCTCGTCCGCCCCGGTCAGCTCCGCGACCTCGGCGAGCTCCGACGCGACCTGCTCCTCCGTGCCGTGGACGTGCCCTTCCAGGGCGCCCTCGAACAGCTCCCGCTCCTTCGGGGTCATGGCGAGCGCCTCGATCTCCTCGGCCGGGCGCAGTGGCGGGAAGCTGCCCCGGGTGCGGGACTGGGCCACCGCCCAGGCCTCCGGTACCAGGATCCTGCGGGCGGCCTCGGCGGTGGCGGCCACCGCGACCGTCCCGGAGGCCACGACGTAGGGCTCGGCGCCCCACGAGGAGGGCCGGAACTCCTTGCGGTACCCCTCGACGACCTCCACCACCCGCGCGCGGGTCCGCAGGTCACCGACCACCAGCGGCAGCCCGGCGCGGGCCGCGATCGCGGCCCCCTCGCCGGTGGCCAGCACGTAGGGCGGGATCCGCAGCCCTTCCGCCGGACGGGCGTGGACCTGCGGGTGCGCCCGCTGGGAGCCGTCGATCCAGCCCAGCAGTTCCGCGAGCTGCTCCTCGAACCGGTCTGCGTC
The DNA here is from genome assembly GCF_040611715.1 of Streptomyces sp. NPDC006544. Classification (NCBI taxonomy): domain Bacteria; kingdom Bacillati; phylum Actinomycetota; class Actinomycetes; order Kitasatosporales; family Streptomycetaceae; genus Streptomyces; species Streptomyces sp. NPDC006544. The sequence continues at coordinate 14,717 of NZ_JBEXOV010000078.1, forward strand.
CCCGGTGCCGCGGCCCAGCGCGCGCCGGATCCCGCCCGTGAAGCCCACGGAGCGGCCGAGACCCATGTCGATCCGGCCGGGGAAGAGCGAGGCGAGGACCCCGAACTGCTCCGCGACGACCAGCGGCTGGTGGTTGGGCAGCATCACGCCGCCCGTTCCGACGCGGATCCGTCCGGTGGCGCCGGCGACGGCGGCGGCCAGCACGGTCGGCGCGGAGCCGGCGACTCCGGGCACGCTGTGGTGCTCGGAGACCCAGAACCGGTGGTAGCCGAGCCGCTCGGCGGCGCGGGCGAGCTCCACCGTGTCCCGCAGGGCCTCCGGGGCCGGGTGCCCGGTACGGGTGCGGGAGCGGTCGAGTATCGAGAGTTTCCGGATCACATCCTGGTCAACGTCAGGGGCGCCCCAGGATTCCCGGTGATCCGCCGGGGCGATCGGGGGAGGGGCGATCAAGAGGTGCCCGAGGTGATACCCCGGGGCACCCGGCGTGCCGCCCGGCCGGCGGACCCGGGGCGCCGGGGCGGCCGGGGCGGCTGTCTAGGCTGACGGGGTGACCGAGACTCAGAACCGCAAGCCCCTGGCCGTCTTCGACATCGACAACACCCTGGCCGACACGGACCACCGCCAGCGCTTCCTGGAGCGCCGGCCCCGTGACTGGAACGGGTTCTTCGGCGCGGCGCAGGCCGATCCGCCGCTCGCGCGCGGGGTCGCGCTGGCGGTGGAGAGCGCGGCCGACTGCGAGGTCGTTTACCTGACCGGCCGCCCCGAGCGGTGCCGCGCGGACACCGTCGACTGGCTGGCCCGGCACGGGCTGCCCGAGGGGCGCCTGTGGATGCGCGGTGACCAGGACCGGCGGCCGGCCCGGACGACCAAGCTGGAGGTGCTCCGGCGGATCGCGCGGGGCCGGGAGGTCCGGATGCTCGTGGACGACGACGAGCTGGTGTGCCAGGCGGCGCGTGCGGCGGGGTTCCGCGTGGTCCTCGCGGACTGGGCGGCGCGGGCGCCGGAACTCAAGGAGGCGCAGGAGGGCGAGGGCCGTACCTGAGACCTCGGGGCTCGACGCCCCTCACTCCTCGCCGTCGAGCCGGAATCCGACCTTCAGCCCGACCTGGTAGTGCGCGATCTCGCCGTTCTCGATGTGGCCCCTGATCTGGGTCACCTCGAGCCAGTCGAGGTTGTGCAGGGTTTCGCCCGCGCGGCCGATGCCGTTGCGAATGGCCTGGTCGATGCCCTCGTGGGACGTGCCCACGATTTCGGTCACCCGGTACGTGTGATTCGACATGGAGCTCTCTCCCGACACTGGGTGGCAGTTGCCTTGTTCCACGGTGCCCCACTAAGTCCGGGTCCGCGAACTTTGCGCGGACAATCACGAGCCGAACCCCCTTGACCCGCTCATTGGTCCATGCCAATTTCAAGCCATCTGAGATCCGTCCCCAGAAGGTGGCTTTTCGTGAAGATGCGCTTCCTCGCCGTGTCCACCGCTCTCGCGGCCGCGATCGCCCTCACCGGGTGCGGTCTGGCCGGATCGGCAGGAGGTCCGCAGAAGGTGACGCTCTGGCTGATGAAGGGGAGCGCGTCGGAGGACTTCATCGCCCGGTTCACCAGCTCGTTCGAGCAGGAGCACCCGGGCGTCGACCTCGACGTCCGGATCCAGGAGTGGACGGGCATCGGGGGCAAGATCAACGCCGTGCTGGCCGGCACCAGCAAGGAGAAGGCCGACGTCATCGAGGTCGGCAACACCCAGGTCGCCCAGTACGTGGAGGGCGGAGGCGTCTCCGAACTCACCCTGGAGGCCCTGCGGGAGTGGGACGGCAAGGACTGGCTGAAGGGTCTCGCGGACCCCGGCAGCGTCAACGGCGCCCAGTTCGGCGTCCCCTGGTACGCCGCCAACCGCGTGGTGATCTACAACAAGGACCTGTTCGCGAACGCCGGGATCAAGGCCCCGATCAGAACGCGACAGGAGTGGATCCAGGCGACCCAGAAGCTCGACAAGGGCAGCCAGCAGGGCATCTACCTCGCCGGGCAGAACTGGTACGTGCTCTCCGGTTTCGTCTGGGACGAGGGCGGCGAGCTCGCCCTCGAGACGAGCGGCCAGTGGCTCGGCACCCTCGACGACGAGAAGGCGCTGGCCGGCATGGAGTTCTACAAGCAGCTCCAGGGTCTCGGCGACGGCCCCAAGGACGCCGACGAGGAGACGCCCCCGCAGTCCGAGGTCTTCGCCCGGGGAGGGATCGCGCAGATCATCGCCCCGCCCGGCCAGGCGGCCGCCATCGAGGCGGCCAACCCGGCGCTCAAGGGCAAGCTCGGCTTCTTCCCCATCCCCGGCAAGACCGCGGACAAGCCGGGTGCGGTCTTCACCGGCGGATCGGACCTGATCATCCCGGCGAAGACGGGACAGCGGAGCAACGCCGTCAACGTGATCACGGCCCTGGTCAGCGAGAAGTGGCAGACCGAACTGGCCCGCACGATGAGCTACGTACCGAACAAGACCACCCTCGCGCACGTCGTCGAGGGCAACGAGGGCGCCACCGCGATGGCCGCCGGCGCGGCCCAGGGCCGCGCCACCCCGAAGTCCGCCCGCTGGGCCGAGGTCGAGGCTGACAACCCGATCAAGCCGTTCATGACGGCGGTCCTCACCGGCCAGGAACCCCAGGCGGCCGCGAAGACGGCCTCGGACACCATCAGCAAGGTCCTCAGCTCCGACCGCTGACCGCCGACCACCGACCGCCGGGGGCGCCAGGAACGCCGACGGCCCGCCGAGTTCAGCGTTCGCACATCCGAGGGCCGCGACCCGGTCATGTCGAATCCAGCCTTGCACGGAAGAAGTAGAGGAGCCAGGCCATACCGGCCGGCCTGGCTCTCCGTGCCCGGATCAGGAGCCGCCATGACCATCGCCCCCCTGTCCCCGTCCGTCCTCCCCCTCCCCGAGGCCCCGGCCGCCCCCCGTTACGCCGTTCGCCTCGCCCGCGACGAGGCCGAGGTGCGCGCCGCCCAGCGGCTGCGCCACCAGGTCTTCGCCGGCGAGCTCGGCGCACGCCTCGACGGCCCCGAGCCGGGCCTCGACTCCGACGCCTTCGACGCGTACTGCGACCACCTCGTCGTCGTCGACGAGGAGACCGAGCAGGTCGTCGGCACCTACCGGCTGCTGCCCCCCGAGCGTGCCGCCATCGCCGGACGCCTCTACTCCGAGGGCGAGTTCGACCTCTCCGCGCTCGCCCCCGTCCGGCCCGACCTGGTGGAGGTCGGCCGCTCCTGCGTCCACCCCGACCACCGCAACGGCGCCGTCATCGCCCTCATCTGGGCCGGCCTCGCCCGCTACATGGACCGCTCCGGGCACAACTGGCTGGCAGGCTGCTGCTCGATACCGCTCTCCGACGGCGGGGTCCTCGCCGCGGCCACCCGCGAGAACGTCCTCACCCGCAGCCTCGCCCCCGCCGAGTACCGCGTCACCCCGCACCTCCCCTGGACACCCGAGGGCATCGCCGTTCCCGGCCGCATGGAGTTGCCCCCGCTGCTGCGCGGCTACCTCCGCCTCGGCGCCTGGGTCTGCGGCGAGCCCGCCCTCGACGCCGAGTTCGGCTGCGCCGACCTGTACGTCCTGCTCTCCCTGCGCCGCACCAACCCCCGCTACCTCAAGCACTTCCTCTCGCTCGCCCCGGCCGCATGAACGCCTGGCTGCCGACCTCGCCCTGCACCCCCGCGGTCTGCGCCGACCACGACGGCCCCACGGCGAGCGTCCCACGCGCCGTCCTGCGGCTCGGCGCCGCCCTCGCCCTGGTCCTGCTCGGGATCCTGGGCGCCCCGCCGCTGCGCCTGCTGCCGCAGCGGCCCCGGGACGTGGCCGTACGGGCCTGGGCGACCGCGCTGCTGGGCGCCTTCGGGCTGCGGATCACCGTGCACGGGAGCCCCGGCCCGAGTGGCGGCCGCCTCGTCGTCGCCAACCACATCTCCTGGCTCGACATCCCCCTCGTCGCCGCCGTCATGCCCTCCCGGATGCTGGCCAAGAGCGACATCCGCACCTGGCCCGTGCTCGGGCCGCTCTCCCGGCAGGCCGGGACCCTGTTCATCGAACGCGACCGGATCCGCGCCCTGCCCGACACGGTGGCGACGGTCGCGCGCGCCCTGCTCGCGGGTGACCGCGTCACCGTCTACCCCGAGGGGTCCACCTGGTGCGGGCGCGCCCAAGGGCCCTTCCGGCGCGCCGTGTTCCAGGCCGCACTGGACGCACGGGTGCCCGTCCAGCCGGTACGGATCTCCTACCTGCTCGGCGACACGGGAGCGGCTGGAGAGAGCCCCGCGGGGCCGGCCGGGGCGCCCGCCTTCGTCGGGGACGACTCGCTGGCCGCCTCGCTGTGGCGGATCGCACGGGCCCGCGGCGTACGCGCCGAGGTGCGGCTGCTGCCGCGGATCCCGCCGGGCCGGTACGCGCACCGGCGGGACCTCACGGCAGCCGCTCAGGCCGCGGTGTGCGGCGCGCCGGAGCCCGCGGCGCGGCCCGTGCTCCCGGGCGTACCCGCCCAGCCGTCCGTGCCGATGCCGTCGGCCACCGACAGGGACAGGGCGAAGCGACCCGCGGCGTCCGTCCACCAATGGGTCAAGTCGAGCCCCGCCGCGGCGAGTTCCTTCTGGACTCCCTCCTGACGGAACTTCGCCGAGATCTCCGTCAAGATCTCCTCACCCGCCTCGAACCGCACCTCCAGATCCAGCGCCCTGATCTTCACCACCACCTGCTCCCGGGCCCGCAGCCGCATCTCGATCCACTCGTGCTCCCGGTTCCACACCGCCACGTGCGAGAAGTCGGCGGTGTGGAAGTCCGCCCCCAACTCCCGGTCGATGACGTTCAGTACGTTCTTGTCGAACTCCGCCGTCACCCCTTGCGCGTCGTCGTACGCCGCCACCAGCACGGCCTCGTCCTTCACCAGGTCCGTCCCCATGAGCAGGGCGTCCCCCGGCGACAGCATCGCCCGCACGTCCGCGAGGAACACGGCGCGCTCCGCGGGCAGCAGATTGCCGATCGTGCCGCCCAGGAACACCACGAGCCGCGGTCCGGGCGTGTCGGGCAACCGCATCGGCCGCGTGAAATCGGCCAGGAGCGCGTGCACCCGTAGCCCCGGATGCTCCGCGAGCAGCGCCTCGGCCGCTCCGGTCAGCGCGCTCTCGCTCACGTCCACCGGTACGTACGTGTCCAGCGCGGGCATCGCCTCGATCAGGTGCCGGGTCTTCTCCGAGGAGCCGGAACCCAGCTCCACCAAGGTGCGGGCGCCGCTCACCGAGGCGATCTCCTGCGCCCGTTCCAGCAGGATCTCCCGCTCGGCGCGCGTCGGGTAGTACTCGGGCAACCGGGTGATCTCCTCGAAGAGTTCACTGCCCCGCGCGTCGTAGAGCCACTTGGGCGGCAGCGTCTTGGGGCTCCGGGTCAGCCCGTGCAGCACGTCCGTGCGCAGCGCCGCGTCGGCGGCGTGCTCGTCGAGCGTGCGGGTCACTCGGAAGTCGTTCACAGGCCTTCGTCTCCTTGGTGAGGGGCGCCGGCGGGGACCTCCGTCAAGGAGACGAGATCGACCCGCGTGCGGGTGGCGGTCAGCAGGGTCCGGTCGGGGACTTCGCACCAGCGCTGGTCGTCGTCGTAGGGCTCCGACGCCACCACGACGCGCCGGGCTTCCGGGTCGGCCAGGTACCAGAGGGAATCCCCCCAGGCCGTCGCCGCGATCGTCCGGCCGTCGGTCAGCAACAGGTTCAGCCTGGAGCCGGGGGCGGCCGCCGCCAGCTCGCGGACCGGCGCGGCGAGCGCCGCACCGAGACCGTCCCCCTCGCGCAGCCGGTGCAGGACCAGCGCCCAGATCAGCGCCGAGTCCGTCGTGGCGGCCAGCGAGAGCAGTTCCCGGGGCGGCAGCGCGGCCGCGAGCGGTGCGGCGGCGTCGGGCCAGTCCCGGATCACTCCGTTGTGGCTGAACAGCCAGCGCCCCTCGGCGAACGGCGCGGCCGCCGCTTCCCCGTCCGCCCCGGCGCGCGTGGCGTCGCGGACGGCGGCCAGTACGGCCCCGCTGCGGACCACGCGCGCGAGGTCGGCGAAGGTCAGGTCGCCCCAGACCGGACCGGCCCGCCGGTAGCGGGCGGGCACCGGATCGCCCTGCGCGTACCAGCCGATGCCGAAGCCGTCGGCGTTGATCGTGCCGTGGCGCTGGCGACGGGGTTCCCAGGACTGGCGCACGAACGAGTGCTCCGGATCGCTCAGCAGCCGTCCGAGGGTGACCGTCGGTCCCAGATAAGCAAGGTGACGGCACATCAGGCACCGCCCGCCGTCGGCGTGTTGGCGCCCGGTGCCCGCCCCGGGGCGTGCGCGCTCCGCGCGGTCCGGAATCCGGAGAAGATCTGCCGGCGCACCGGCAGGTCCCAGTTGCGGAAGGTGCCCCGGCAGGCCACCTGGTCCACGGCGAAGGAGCCGCCGCGCAGCACCTTGTGCTCCGGACCGAAGAACACCTCCGAGTACTCCCGGTAGGGGAACGCGCGGAAGCCGGGATAGGGCAGGAAGTCGGAGGAGGTCCACTCCCACACGTCACCGATCAGCTGGCGCACCCCCAGGGGAGAGGCACCCGCCGGGTACGCGCCCGCGCGGGCCGGCCGCAGATGGCGCTGGCCCAGGTTGGCGTGCGCCGGGGTGGGGTCCGCGTCGCCCCACGGATAGCGTGTGGAGCGGCCGGTCGCCGGATCGTGGCGGGCGGCCTTCTCCCACTCCGCCTCGGTGGGCAGCCTGCGCCCGGCCCAGCGGGCGTACGCGTCGGCCTCGTACCAGCTGACGTGCAGCACCGGCTCGTCCCCGGGCACCGGCTCGGTGACCCCGAAGCGGCGGCGCAGCCACGTACCGCCCTCACGGCGCCAGAAGAGCGGGGCCTCGATGCCGTGCCCGCGGATCTGCTCCCAGCCCTCGGCCGCCCACCACCGCTCCTCGCGGTAGCCGCCGTCCGCCATGAACGCCTGGTACGCGGCGTTGGTCACCGGCACCGTGTCGATCCAGAACGCGTCGACCTCGCGGACGTGCCCGGGACGTTCGTTGTCCAGCGACCACGGCTCGGCGGAGGTGCCCATCGTGAACGGGCCACCGGGTACGAGGACTTCGGCCGCGGAGGGTGGTGGGCCCTGGGGCGGGTCCGGTTCGGGGGCCGCCAGTACGGGCGCTCCCCGGCGCAACTGGTGGGTGATCAGCATCGTTTCGTCGTGCTGCTGTTCGTGCTGCGCGATCATCCCGAAGACGTAGCCCCCGTCCAGGAGGGCGGTGCCCTCCAGCGGTGTGCGCTCCAGGAGGTCGAAGACCCGCCCGCGCACCTCGGCGGCGTAGCGGCGGGCCTCGTCCGGGGCCAGGAGGGGCAACTTGGGCCGCTCCGACCGGGGATGCTCGAAAGCGTCGTAGAGCGGGTCTATCTCGGGGTGCATGGACTCGCGTCCGGCCACGTTGCGCAGCAGCCAGAGCTCCTCCATGTTCCCGATGTGGGCGAGGTCCCACACCAGCGGCGACATGAGGGGAGAGTGCTGGGCCGTCAGGTCCCCGTCGGGGACGGCGTCGGTGAGGCCGGCCGTGCGCAGCCGCGCGGCGGCCAGCGCGGCGGCGGCCCGCTCGCGCAGGGGTTCCGGTCCGGTGGTCATGAACGGGCCTCCTCGCCGGTCGGCTGCGACTGCGCGCCCGGCTCCTGTGTGAGCCGGTCGTCGGCGGGGCAGCGGCCGCGCGACACATAGCGTTCGGTGAACTCGGCCACCGTGTCCCGGACGTGGGCGCCCGCGCCCAGCCGGGGCAGCGCCTCGTTCGCGGCCCGGAAGCACGCCCGGGCGGCGGCCCTCAGCTCGGGATCGGACAGCCCGTGCCGCGCGGCGGTCCGCCACAGCGGATTGCGGGGCGCGGGATGCGCTCCGTAGGAGTCGGCGAGGCCCTTGGCCACCCGGTAGGCGGTCTCCGCCGCCTCCGGGTCGTCGAACAGGGCGTGCACGACGGCCACCGGAACCAGCCAGCCGTCGTCACCGGGCTGCGCGTCGATCATGCGCAGCTCCAGATGTCCGCGGGGCCGGACCGGCGGGAAGAGCGTGGTCAGGTGGTAGTCCAGGTCGTCCGCGGTCGGCGGGTGCGGGTCGGCGGAGCGCACCCAGTCGCGGAAGGTCAGCCCGTGCGGCACAGCCCAGGGCTCGTCCCCGTCCGCGCGCACGCACAGCACCTCGGTGTCCAGCGCCGTGCGGGTCCACGCGCCGCGCGGCTCCGCGTCCAGCGGCGGGGCGAGGGAGCGCCGGGTGTCGAGGTCGTTCCAGACGCCTTGGCGGGCGCAGCGCCAGCCGGCGTACGGGCCTTCGTGCGCGGGGGAGTTGGCGAAGGCGGCGACCAGCACGGCTCCCAGCAGGTGGGCGAGGCGCCAGCGGCGGCCGTACCCCAGGGGGCCGGGCTCCTCGTGGCCGGCGTCCACGCACACCTGCACGGACGCGGAGGCGCACATCATGGCGCGTCCGGCCGGGCCGGTACGGTCGAAGTAGGTCTCCATCGCCTGGTAGCGGGCGCTGGTCAGCATCCGGCGGTACGGCAGGCGCGGATCCTGGCCCAGGCCGCGCAGGACCAGGCCCTGAGTGCGCAGGACGCCCCGTACGGACGCCAGATCGGCCTGGAGGCCGTCCACGCACGCGGTGAGCGAGGCGGCGGGGGCCGAGCTCAGCTCCAGCTGGCCGCCGGGCTCGACGGTGACGACGGAGCCCAGGGGCAGCGCGCGGGCCGCGTCGTGCGCTGCCGCCAGCCGCTCGCGGGACAGGGGGTCGCCGGGGCGTTCCGCGTCGAACACCAGCCATTCGAGCTCGGCCCCGAGCAGGCGGGGCGGACCGGTCTTGAAACAGATGCCGTGGATCAGTTCCTCGGCGGTGGCTTCGGTCAGGCGGGGTGGATCATGGGGCATGACGGGGCCCTCGTCTCGCGTCTGCGGCTTTGCCATCACCCGTGCCTACCCGTCCCTAGGGGCGCAAATCCCTTGCTTCTGCTTGCGTGAAGCGCCGAACATCACAGCATGAGCAGCAGGTTGCGCGAGATCGCGCGAGAGAACGCGGAGATCGTGGCGGCCGGCGGGTACCGGGCGCCGTCGGGGCGGCAGGTGGCGCTGGCCGCCGCCGTGGCGGAGGCCAAGGCAGGAACCAGGATATATGGACCGAATCCGGTCGTTCCAGGCGAAACGGTCCGAGTGGGGGTCGGCCGGACCGTCGTGGAGGTCACCGGCGAAAGCAGCACCGAAGCGGCCCGCAGGCTCGCGGCGGGCCACCCCGGGACGTCCGCGGTGGCCGTCCTGAACTTCGCCTCGGCCCGCAATCCCGGGGGCGGGTACGTCCGCGGGGCCAAGGCGCAGGAGGAAGCCCTGTGCCGCGCCTCGGCCCTGTACGAGACCCTCCTGGAGGCCCCGGAGTACTACGAGGTCCACCGCGCCGAGGTCAGTACCTTCTACACCGACCGGGTGATTCACTCACCCGGGGTCCCCGTTTTCCGCGACGACCGCGGCCGCCTCCTGGAGACCCCGTTCCGGGCCGGTTTCCTCACCTCCCCGGCGCCGAACGCGGGCACGATCCGCCGCCAGGAGCCGGAGCGCGTGCCCGGGATCCCCGCCGCGCTCGCGCGCCGGGCGGAGCTGGTGCTGGGGGTGGCGGCCCTGCACGGGTACCGGGACCTGGTGCTGGGCGCCTGGGGGTGCGGTGTGTTCCAGAACGACCCGTCCCAGGTGGCGGAGGCCTTCCGGGGCCTGCTGGCCGGGCGGTTCGCCGGAGTGTTCGAGCGGGTCGTGTTCGGGGTGCTGGACCGCAAGCCGCAGACGCGCGAGGCGTTCGAGAGGGTGCTGGCGGAGCTCATGTGACGGGTCCGGCCCCGGCTCCGGGCCGGCGCGGCCGCGCCCTGGCCCCGGCCGGGGCCCCGGCCGGAGCCCGGCGCCCCGGTCTAGCGCCAGCCGTACCGCTCGCGCAGCCGGTCGACCACCAGCTGGAAGCGTCCCCGGTCCAGCGCGCAGGCCTCGCGCCGCATGCCCTCCTCGTGGACGCGCAGCACCCGGTCCACGTCGACCCAGGACTCCCGGCCCGCACCGTCCCAGGGCCCGGTCCCGATGGGGACCCACTCCCTGTCGTGGTCGTGCCGCTTGCTGGACAGCTGCACGGCCAGGAGCGTGCCGCTCCCCTCCCGCGCCACGACCAGCACCGGACGGTCCTTCCCGCGTCCGTCGTTCTCCTCGAACGGGACCCAGGTCCAGACGATCTCGCCGGGGTCGGGATCCCCGTCCCGATCGGGGGCGTACGAGGTCTGCACCGGCCCGATGGCGTGCGGATCGGCCTCGGCGGTCGCGGTGACCCCGTCACGTCCGGGCTGCTCGACGTGACCGTTGCTGCCGTTGCTGCCGTTGCTGCCGTTGCTGTTGTGGTGGGAGATTGCCGTCATCCGGGTGAGGCTACTGGGTGGAACCGGGCGTTGGCGGACGTACGCGCGGTCGGGGGCCGGGCTGCGGGCCGCCGGTCAGATCCAGCCCTCGGGGGAAGCCATGAACCCCTCGAAGTCGTCCCGGTGGACGGTGTGTCCGGCGCCCGCCACCGAGCGGACCTCGAAGCCCCGCTCCACCAGGACCCGGGTCGGAGAACACGGCACGCTCCGGCTTCAGCCGTCCGACGGCGAGCGAAAGGGCGAGGCCGCCGAGGGAGTGCCCGATGGCGAGCTCCGCACCGGCCGGGAGGGACTCCACCAGGTCGTTCGGCGAAGGCCGTGGCACTCGTTTCCGGCCATCCGCGAGCCCCTGAACGCAACCGGTCTGGAAAGATGCGGCGGCAATGTCTCAGTCACCGAAGCCGCCGAAGTCACCGAACCCGCCGAACCCGCCGAACCAGTCCGAGCCGCCGTCGTCACCGGCCGCGCGGCGCGCACCGGCGAAGCGGCCCCCGCGGTCCGCCGCCGTACCGGCTCCGCCCGTACCGGCTCCGCCCGTGCCGACCAGCGCCGACGTGGCCCGCCTCGCCGGGGTGTCGCGCGCGACCGTCTCGTACGTACTGAACAACGCGGAAGCCGTACGCATCAGCGAGCCGACCCGCCGCAAGGTGCGCGAGGCCGCCGAGGAGCTGGGCTACGTACCCCACGCGGCCGCTCGCAGCCTGCGCGCCGGGCACACGCGCATCGTCCTGCTGCCCACCTCCCACGTGCCGATCGGCCCGCTGTACAGCACCTTCCTCAACGAGTTGCAGTGGGCACTGCGCCGCCTGGACTACACGGTGGTCCAGTACGGGAGCCTCGGCCTGAGCGGGGACGAGGCGGCGCGGGCCTGGGCGGAGCTGCGGCCGGTGGCGGTGATCTCCCTCGGCGAGATCGCGCTGTCGGCGCACAACGTCGCCACGCTCAAGCGGGCGGGGGCGCGCGCGGTGATAACGACGGGCCCGGACAGCGTCCCGGGGGCGCACGCGCTGGTCATGGACCAGGCGGAGGTCGGCGCGCGGGCGGCGGCGCACCTGGTGGACCGGGGACGGCGCCGGATCGGCGTCATCGTCCCGCGGGAGGAGGGGCTGGAGCTGTTCTCCACGCCCCGGCTGGAGGGCGCGCGGTCCGTCGCGCGGTCGGTGGAGGGCGCCGAGGTCGTTCCCCTCGCGATGGCCTATTCGGAGGAGTCGGCGGCGGCGCTGGCGGACCGGTGGGCCGGGCTCGGACTGGAGGCGGTGTTCGCGTACAACGACGAGTACGCGATGCTGCTGATGCGCGCGTTCCAGGACGCGGGGCTGCGGGTGCCGCAGGACGTGGCGGTCATCGGCGCGGACGACCTGCTGATCGGCAGGCTGCTGCGGCCGAGGCTCAGCACGGTCCAGATCGAGATGCCGACGGGCGAACGGCTGGCGGGGCTGGTGGACCGGGCGGTCCGGGAACCGTCGGAGGTCGTGCGCAGGCACGACCTGATGGCGGCGGTGGCGGTGGCCCGCGACTCCACGTGACGGCCCCGCCCCCGGACCGGGGACCCCGGCCGTGGGCGTGGGCGTGGCCGGGCACCGTGGCCGGGGGCCCCGTGCCGTTCCGTCGCTCGGCCCCCGTCGGGGCGGCTCCCGTGGGCGAGCGGCCCGCGCGGAGCCCCGGACCGCCGAGGACGGGCGCGGGCCCGGCGCCGTGGCATAGCCGCAGGCGGGGAGGCGTTGACACGCGGGGAGCGGCGGACGGAGACTTCGGGCGCGCCCCACAGGGCGCGGGCGGAGCGCGCGCCGTGCCGAACCGCGGCGCTGGTGAGGGCGCCGCCACCCGGCCGCCCAGGAGGGACTCCATGAGCATCCGTACCGTCCGCGACGTCTACGTCGTCGACGCCGTCCGCACCCCGATCGGCAAGTTCGGCGGCGCCCTCGCCGGGATCCGCCCCGACGACCTCGCCGCGCACGTGGTACGCGCCCTCGTGGACCGTACGCCCGCACTCGATCCGGCCCGCATCGACGACGTCGTCTTCGGCGACGCCAACGGCGCGGGGGAGGACAACCGCGACGTGGCGCGCATGGCGGTGCTGCTCGCAGGGCTGCCCGTGACCGTGCCCGGGGTGACCGTCAACCGGCTCTGCGGATCCGGTCTCGAGGCCGTGGTCCAGGCGGCCCGCGCCATCGCGCTGGGTGACGCCTCCGTCGCCATCGCGGGCGGCGTCGAGTCGATGTCCCGCGCGCCGTGGGTCGTGCAGAAGCCGGAGCGGGCCTTCCCCGCCGGGCACCAGCAGATGTGGTCCACCACCCTCGGCTGGCGGATGACCAACCCGAGGATGCCGGCCGAGTGGACCGGTTCCCTCGGCGAGGGCGCCGAGCTCGTCGCCGACAAGCACGGAATCACCCGCGCTGCGCAGGACGCCTTCGCGCTGGAGAGCCACCGCAAGGCGGCCGCCGCCTGGGCGGCGGGGCAGTACGACGCCGAGGTCGTCCCGTACGCGGATGTGGAGCTCGCGCGCGACGAGTGCATCCGGGAAGGCTCCACGGCCGAGGCGCTGGCGCGGCTGAAGCCGGCCTTCCGGAGCGACGGCACGGGGACGGTGACCGCGGCCAACGCGTCACCGCTCAACGACGGGGCCGCCGCGCTGCTGTTGACCGACGAGGAGGGTCTCGCCGCCACCGGACGGGAACCGCTGGCCCGGATCAGTACGTCCGCCGTCACCGGGATCGAGCCCCAACTCTTCGGCCTGGGACCGGTGGAGGCCGTCGAGCGCGCGCTGGCCAAGGCGGGTCGCGGTTTCGGGGACCTGACCACCTTCGAACTCAACGAGGCGTTCGCGGCGCAGGCGTTGGGCTGCCTCGCCCTGTGGCCGGGTCTGGATCCGGCCCTGGTCAACCCGCGGGGCGGTGCCATCGCCATCGGTCACCCGCTCGGAGCTTCGGGCGCCCGGCTGGCGGGCTCGGTGGCCCACCAGCTCGCGGCGGCGGGCTCGGGTACCGGTGTGGCCGCACTCTGCATCGGTGTGGGCCAGGGCATCGCTCTCGTTCTGGAGCGCTGATCCGGACCGGCGATCGCTCCGCCCTCGGCGGCGTCGCCGTCGGTGAGGTCCCCCGTGCGAGGCGGGACGGTCGAGATCGTCGGGCGGGCCAGGAATGCTTCGCGCGGGCCGTTCGTTCAGTGAGATGAAAGCGATAGGGCAATCAGGAGGGCTGGAGAACCGTGGCTACTGTCGAACTCACCAAGGAGAACTTCGATCAGACGGTGAGCGAGAACCCGTTCGTCCTGATCGACTTCTGGGCGGGCTGGTGCCGCCCCTGCCTGCAGTTCGCCCCGGTCTACGAGAAGGCCGCCGAGGCCAATCCCGACCTGGTCTTCGCCAAGGTGGACACCGAGGCGCAGCAGGAGCTGGCCGGCGCCTTCGAGATCAGCTCGATCCCGACCCTGATGATCGTCCGCGACCAGGTGGCGATCTTCGCCCAGCCCGGGGCCCTGCCGGAGGTCGCGCTCACGGACCTCATCGCGCAGGCCCGTGCCCTGGACATGGACGAGGTGCGCGCGAAGATCGCCGCGGAGAAGAACGGCGCCGCGGGCGGGGCGGCGGCGGACGGCGCCGGGGAGTCCGGCACGCCGGACGCCTGAGTGCGTGCGGGGCCCTCTCCCTGTGAGACTGGCCCGCATGACTGAAGCGGTGGAGTACGACGTAGTGGTGCTCGGTGGCGGGCCGGTGGGCGAGAACATCGTGGACCGGACCCGCGCCGCAGGGCTTCGTACGGCCCTGGTCGAGAGCGAGCTGGTGGGCGGCGAGTGCTCTTACTGGGCGTGCGTGCCCAGCAAGGCCCTGCTGCGGCCCGCGCTGGCGCGCGCGGACGCACGCCGGGTGCCCGGCCTCGCCTCGGCGGTGGGCGGGCCGCTGGACGCGCAGGCGGTGTTCGCGCACCGGGACTACTGGACCGGCAGCTGGAAGGACGACGGCCAGATCGACTGGCTGGAGTCGATCGGCGCCGATGTCTACCGGGGCCACGGCCGGCTCTACGGCGTCCGGAAGGTCACCGTGACCAGCCCCGAAGGAGAGCACCACGTGCTCTCCGCCCGGCATGCCGTCGTCGTCGCGACCGGCACCCGGGCGGTGATCCCCGACGTGCCCGGACTCGCGGAAGCCCGCCCGTGGACCAGCCGCGAGGCGACGTCCGCGCAGGAGGTTCCGGGCCGCCTCCTGATCGTCGGCGGGTCGGTCGTGGCCGCCGAGATGGCCACCGCGTGGCAGGCACTCGGATCCGCGGTGACCGTGCTCGTGCGGGGCTCCGGGCTGCTGCCCCGCATGGAGCCCTTCGCCGGGGAGCTGGTGGCCGAGGCGTTGCGCGAGGCCGGCGCGGTGGTCCGTACCGGGGTGGCCGTCGAGTCCGTCGTACGGGACGGCGCGACCGGGCCCGTCACGGTGGTGCTCGAAGGCGGTGAGACGCTGGAGGCCGACGAGCTGCTGATGGCGACCGGCCGGGCGCCGCGCACCGAGGACATCGGGCTGGACACCGTCGGCCTGGCGGCGGGCGGATGGATCGCGGTGGACGACAGCTGCCGGGTCCCGGGGATCGACTGGCTGTACGCCGTAGGCGACGTGAACCACCGTGCGCTCCTCACCCACCAGGGCAAGTACCAGGCCCGGATCGCGGGGGCCGTCATCGCGGCCCGCGCGGCGGGCGACGAGGAACTGGACACCGGCCGTTGGGGCGCGCACACGGCGACCGCCGATACGGAGGCGGTCCCGCAGGCCGTCTTCACCGACCCCGAGGCCGCGTCGGTGGGCCTGACCCTGGCCGAGGCGGAGCGGGCCGGCCACCGCGTCCGGGCCGTGGACTACGACCTGGGCAAGGTCTCCGGCGCCGGGCTGTACGCCGACGGCTACCGGGGCCGCGCCCGCATGGTGGTGGACCTGGACCGCGAGGTCCTCCTCGGTGTCACCTTCGTCGGCCCGGGCGCGGCCGAGCTCCTGCACGCGGCGACGATCGCGGTCGCCGCGCAGGTCCCGATCGACCGGCTGTGGCACGCGGTCCCGGCCTTCCCGACGATCAGCGAGATCTGGCTCAGGCTGCTGGAGACGTACAGGGGATAGCCCCGGCGGAAGCACTCGCCGCGCCCGGAACCGTCGTCCGCTCCGCATTCGACATCCGGGCAGCGGGGAGAAGGGCGCGCTCCGGTGTTACGGTCGCGCCATGTCCAGGACCGAAATAGACATGCTGACCGCCGAGTTCTTCGGCGCCTTCGACAACCGGGGCGGCCGGAGCGCCGATGTGGGCCGGATCCGCCGGTTGATGCTGCCGGGCGGTGTGATCGTCAAGTCAGGCCCGGAGTTCGCCGTCTACACCGTGGAGGAGTTCATCGCGCCGCGTGAGCGGCTGCTGGCCGACGGACGCCTGGTGGAGTTCTCCGAGTGGGAGACCTCCGGGCGGACCGAGATCGTGGGCGACATCGCGTCCCGGTTCGGCGAGTACGGCAAGTCCGGGATCCTCGACGGAGAACCGTTCGAGGGGGGCGGGACGAAGGCCATCCAGTTCGTCCGCACCCCGGACGGCTGGCGGATCGCCGCCCTCTCCTGGTACGACCAGCCCTGACCGAAGACCGACGGACAGAAGGAGCCACCGGCCGTGATCGTGATCGCCCACCTGAGCGACGTCCACCTCGACGGAGGCGACCGCGCCGCCGAGCGGACCCGCGCCGTCATGGAGTACCTGGAGGCGCTCCCGTACGCGCTCGACGCGGTGCTGGTCAGCGGGGACATCACCGATGACGGGACCGGCGCGCAGTACGAGGAGGCGCGCAAGGCCCTGGACTCGCGCCACCCCCTGATCGTCTGTCCCGGGAACCACGACGACCGCGCCGGTTTCCGGCGCGGTCTGCTGGGGGAGGAGCGGCCCTCCGCGGCCCCGGTCGACCAGGTGCTGCGCGGCGAGGGCTTCGTGCTCGCGGTGTGCGATTCGTCCGTCCCGGGCGAGCACCACGGTCACCTGGAGGACTCGACGCTGGCCTGGCTGGACGGGGTGCTCGCGGACACCCCGCGCGAAGTGCCCGTACTGGTCGCCTTCCACCACCCGCCCGTCCCGCTACACGTCCCGTACGTGGACGGGATCCGGCAGTTCGGCGAGGAGCGGCTGGCAGCGCTCGTCGAGCGGCACCCGCACGTGACGGCGTTCCTGTGCGGACACGCGCACACGGGCGCGGCGACCACGTTCGCGGGGCGGCCGCTGCTGGTGGCGCCCGGGGTCGTGTCCACGACGCGCCTCCCCTGGGAGGCGGCGTCGGGGGAGAGCGCGTACGTGCACCTCGACGAGCCGCCGGCCGTCGCCTTCCACGTCCTCGGCGAGGACGGCCGGCTGACGACGCACTACCGCGTGGTCGTGACCCGCCGGTAGCCGGATCCGTCGCGGGTACGGCTGAGGTGCCCGGCGATGACCAGGTACCGCCGCAGGGCGGCGCAGTCCTCGTGGACGGTGAGCAGCAGCTCGTTCACCTCGGGCTCCGCGTAGTCGCGGTCCACCGCGAACAGGGTCTCGGTCAGGTGGGCGAGCAACTGTTCGCGCCGGGCCGCCTTGCGCGGGATGGTCGTGAGCCGGCCGCCGGCGGTGAAGAGGTCCGAGACGCCGCGTCGCGCGCGCGGGGGAAGTTCTGTGCTGCTCTGTGACATGTCACAGAGCTTCCTCCCTGGCCGCACGCCGGGGCAACGGAATTACTGCAGCCCCGGACCGCCGCGCCCGGCCCCACACTCCGACCCGGCGCGCCCGCGGGAAACCCGGCCCAAAAGTGACGCTCGTTCATCTTACTGAGTGGTAGACCTCCCAGTACCCTCCCCCGTGACCGCTTCCTGCCCCCCACGGAGGAGCACGCATGCGACGCCCCACCCTTCGTACGCGAACTGCCGTCGCCACCGCACTCATCGCCCTCGGCGCGGCCCTGCTGACCCCGGCCGCGGCCGCCGCAGGCGCCGACGTGCCCGTACCGCTGCCCGTCGCCGACTACTGCGGCCAGCAGTGTTCGGACATCCTGCCACCCGGGCAGAGCGGCAACGCCACCCTCGCGCAGATCCTGGCGCACAAGGTGTTCGGCACGATGCCCGCCCACACGTCCGACCAACTGACCCGCTACGACTCGCTGGTGGCCGGATATCCGGCGCTCACCGACGCGAAGGTCAACGACTTCTTCAACGACGCCTCCTTCGGCGTCCCCAGCGGCCAGGTCGAGTCCACCACCAGCCCCCGCTCCGACGTCACCATCACGCGCGACAAGAAGAGCGGCGTCCCCCACATCAAGGGGACCACGCGGTACGGCACTTCCTTCGGCGCGGGCTACGCCGCGGCGCAGGACCGGCTCTGGCAGATGGACCTCTTCCGCCACGTCGGCCGCGGAGACCTGACCCCCTTCGCGGGAGGGGCCCTCGCCAACCAGGGCCTGGAACAGCAGTTCTGGCCGCAGGCCCCGTACACCGAGGCGGATCTGCAGGCCCAGGTGGACCGGATCCGGACCACCGAGGGCGAGCGCGGGCGGATCGCGATGGAGGACTCGCAGGCGTACATCGACGGCATCAACGCCTACCGCGTCCAGTCCAAGAACGGCCGCTACTTCCCCGGCGAGTACGTGCTCACCGGCCACATCGACTCCGTCACCAACGCCGGTGAGATCCAGCCCTTCAAGCTCACCGACCTGATCGCCCTCGCCTCCGTCGTCGGCGGCCTGTTCGGGGGCGGCGGGGGCGGCGAGGTGCAGGCCGCGCTCTCCCTGCTGTCCGCGCAGCAGACGTACGGCCTGGAGGAGGGCACCCGCGTCTGGGAGTCCTTCCGCGAGCGCGAGGACCCGGAAGCCGTCCTCACCGTGCACGACGGCACGCGTTTCCCGTACGCCCAGAAGCCCGCCAGTCCGCAGGGCCGGGCCCTGCCCGACGCCGGCTCGGTCACCGCGGAACCGCTCGTCTACGACCGTACGGGCTCGGCCGCGACCGCCGCGGCCGCCGATCCGCCGAAGCCGGTCAAGCAGAGCATGTCCAACGCGCTGCTGGTCTCCGGCGCGAAGACCGCGAGCGGCCACCCGGTGGCCGTGTTCGGCCCGCAGACCGGCTACCTCGCCCCTCAACTCCTCATGCTCCAGGAGCTCCAGGGTCCCGGCATCAGCGCACGCGGCGCCTCGTTCGCCGGCGTCAGCATGTACGTACAGCTCGGCCGGGGCCAGGACTACGCCTGGAGCGCCACCTCCGCGGGCCAGGACATCACCGACAGCTTCGCCGTCGAGCTGTGCGAGCCGGGCGGCGGCGCCCCCACCAAGGCGAGCACCTCCTACCTCTACCGCGGCACCTGCACGCCCATGGAGAAGCTGGAGCACACCAACGCCTGGAAGTCCTCCGTCGCCGACCCCACCCCCAACGGCTCCTACCGCATGCAGGTGTGGCGCACCCACTACGGCATCGTCACCCACCGGGCCGCCGTCGCCGGCAAGCCCGTCGCCTACACCGCGCTGCGCTCCACCTACCGCCACGAGGCCGACTCGATCATCGGCTTCCAGATGCTGAACGACCCCTCCTACGTCAAGGACGCCCGCAGCTTCCAGGAGGCGGCCCAGCACATCGGCTACGCCTTCAACTGGTTCTACGCCGACTCGCGCGAAGCGGCGTACTACAACAGCGGATCGAACCCGGTCCGGGCCGCGGGCGTCGACGCGGCGCTGCCCGTCCTGGGCGAGCGGCAGTACGAATGGCAGGGCTTCGACCCGGCCGCCAACACCGCGGACTACACCCCGCCCGCCGAGCATCCGCAGTCCATCGGGCAGGACTACTACATCAGTTGGAACAACAAGCAGGCCAAGGACTACAGCGCGGCCGGCTTCGGGATGGGCTCCGTCCACCGCGGAGACCTCATCGACCAGCGCGTCGCACCGCTCGTCGCGGCGGGCGGTGTGACCCGGGCCGAACTCACCCAGGCCATGGCGGACGCGGCCGTCACCGACCTGCGCGCCGAGAACCTGCTGCCCGAGCTGCTCGCCGTGCTGCGCGGTCAGCCGGCCACCGATCCGGCCGTCAGCGCCGCGATCGACACCCTCGCGGCCTGGCAGGCGTCGGGCGCCGAACGCAAGGAGACCGCACCCGGTTCGAAGAGGTACGCCCACGCGGACGCCATCCGGATCATGGACGCCTGGTGGCCCCTGCTCGTCGAGGCGGAGTTCAAGCCGGGCCTCGGAGCGCCGCTCTACGATGCCCTGCGCGCCTCGCTCTCCGTCGACGAGGCGCCCAACGCAGGCCACGGGCCCACCGGCGCGCACGCCGGATCGGCCTTCCAGTACGGCTGGTGGAGCTACGCGGACAAGGACCTGCGCACGGTGCTGGGCCGCCCGGTGTCGGGCCCGCTGGCCCGGGCGTACTGCGGGGGAGGCTCGCTCGCCGCGTGCCGAGACGCCATGACCGCCACGCTCAAGCAGGCGGCCGCGGCCACCCCGGCGGCCGTGTACCCGGCGGACGGTACGTGCGCCGCCGGCAACCAGTGGTGCGCGGACGCGATCGTCCAGCGTCCGGTGGGCGGCCTGGCCCATCCGCAGATCAACTGGCAGAACCGGCCCACCTATCAGCAGGTGGTGGAGTTCCCCGCGCATCGCTGAGGCCCGTTCGCACGTCGGCCCGCCCGCCCCGGAGCGCTCCGGGGCGGGCGGGGCTCCGCAAGCGGGGGCGGGCCGGGGGCGACCGGGATCTGGGGC
>NZ_JBEXOV010000079.1:0-34440 GCF_040611715.1 Streptomyces sp. NPDC006544
GGACCCTGTGGGAGAGTAGGACGCCGCCGAACAATTATTGTGGGAAAGCCCCGCACCAGCCCTTACAGGGCACGGTGCGGGGCTTTTCTGCGTTCACGTGTCTTTCGCCGTCCGTCTCGGCCCCAGCAGCGGCGGTCGGTCGCTCTGCCGCGCTCGCGTCACCGGGTGATCGTCGCGGGGAGCGGGGAGCGGGGAGCGGGGAGCGGGGAGCCGAGGATCTTTGGATGTCCTGCGGATGCCCGGCATGGGGTCCGGATGGATTTGCACTGACGGCTCGTAGGGTTGTCGCATGGGCTACGACCTCGTCATCTTCGACAACGACGGCGTGCTGGTGGACAGCGAGCCGCTCGCCAACAGCATCCTCGCCGGGTACCTGACCGAGCTGGGCCACCCGACCTCGTACGAGGAGTCGCTCCGCGACTACATGGGCGCCGCCGTGCACCGGGTGCACGACCTCGTGACGGAGCGGACCGGGCAGGCGCTGCCGGCCGACTTCGACGCCACGCTGCACGCCCGCACCTTCGCGGCCTTCGAGCGCGAGCTCAAGCCCGTGCCCGGGGTCGAGGACGTGCTGGCCGCGCTGGTGGAGACGGGTACGGCGTACTGCCTCGCGTCCTCCGGGATTCACGAGCGGATCCGGGTCGGACACCGGGCGGCCGGGCTCGACGAGTGGTTCGAGGAGGAGTGGATCTTCAGCGCGGAGGACGTGGGCCGGGGCAAGCCGGCGCCCGACCTGTTCCTGCACGCCGCCGACCGGATGGGCGTGGCCCCCGCCCGCTGCGTGGTCATCGAGGACAGCCCGCTGGGCGTCCAGGCCGCCGTGGCCGCCGGCATGGACGTGTACGGGTACACCGCGATGATGCCCGCCGACCGGATGCCCGGTGCCACCGGCTACTTCGGTGACATGAACCAGCTCGCCGCACTGCTGGGCCTGGAAGGCGGCTACAGCGGCGGTTTCGATCACTGACCCAATCGATATGTGATCAGCTCTACCCACGGGTAGGGCCGCCGCCTACGCTGAGCCGCCATGACAGCAGACGCGCGGCTGAGCCGCGGGCGCGGGGCTTTGGGGTTCAGTTTCTTCGTGCAGGGCGTGACGTTCGCGCTCCTCGTGACGCGGATCCCGGCCATTCAGGACCGGTACGGCATATCCGACGCTCTGCTGCCCGCCTTCCTGGCGGCCGTACCCGTCCTCGCGGGGCTGTCCAGCGTGGTCACCGAGCACCTGGTGAAGCGGGTGGCACCCGGCACCGTGCTGCGGTGGGCGCAGCCCCTCGTCCTGCTGGCGCTGCTCGGGGTGGGCGCCGGCACGCAGATGTGGCACGTGGCGCTCGCCCTCGGGGCGTTCGGGCTGTTCGTGGGGGCGCTCGACGCGTCCATGAACATGCTCGGGGTGAGCCTGCAGGGTGCGTACGGGCGCAGCATCATGCTGGGGTTCCACGCCTCCTACAGCCTCGGCGGCATCCTGGGCGCGTCCGCCGCCTGGGCGGGGGCGCACTGGCACCTCGCGCTGTCCACCTCCTACCTGCCCGCAGTCGTGGTCCTGCTGCCGCTCGTGCTCCTCGCCGGCCGCTCCTACGTGGACCAGGACGCGGGAGAGGCGATGGCCGGTGCCGAGAAGGGCCTCGGAGCCGGCGGGTTCAAGCTGCTGCTGCCGCTGTGCCTGGTGATGGCGTGTGCGTACATCGGGGACTCGACGGTGTCGAACTGGAGCGCCAAGTACCTCCAGGACGTGCTGGGGAGCTCGGAGCAGCTCGCGACGGTCCCGTACAACGTCTACATGGTGACCACCCTGATCGGCCGGGCCGTCGGCGATCAGGGCGTGCGCCGCTTCGGTGCCGTGGCCGTCGTACGGATCGGGACGCTCGTCGCCGCGCTCGGGTTCGCCGTGGTCGCGGGAGCGCCCGGGGCGTGGGCGGGGATGCTCGGCTTCACGCTGCTGGGGATCGGGCTGTGCGTGATCGTGCCGCAGACCTTCGCCGCCGCGGGGCGGCTGTTCCCCGGTTCCTCCGACACCGCCATCGCCCGGCTCAACATCTTCAACTACGTGGGATTCCTGATCGGGGCGCCGCTCGTCGGCGCGATCGGTGATGCCTGGAGCTACCGGGGCGCGATGCTCGTGCCGATGGTGCTCGTCCTCGTCACTCTTTTCCATGCCCGCTCGTTCGGCGCGCAGGGCGCCCGATACGGTGTCGGGCATGAGCGGCGAGCCGGTGACCGGGCTGTTGATGTGGGACGAGGCGGTAACGAAGTATGACTTCGGGCCGGGCCATCCGATGGACCCGGTACGCCTGGCGCTGACGATGGGCCTGGTGCGGGCCTTCGGGCTGGACCGGGAGCTCGAGGTACGGGCGGGCCGGCCGGCCGGGGACTCGACCCTGAGGCTCGTCCACCGCGAGGACTACGTGGCGGCCGTGCGCGAGGTGTCCGCGGACCCCGGAGCCGCGGACGGTTCGTACGGGCTCGGGACCATGGACGATCCGGCCTTCCACGGGATGCACGAGGCGTCCGCGCTGATCGCCGGGCAGTCGGTGGCGGGCGCCGAGGCGGTCTGGCGGGGGGACGCCGAGCACGCCGTGAACTTCGCCGGAGGCCTGCACCACGCGATGCCGGGGAGCGCGGCCGGGTTCTGCGTGTACAACGACGCGGCGCTGGCGATCGCCCGGCTCCTGGAGCTGGGCGCCGAGCGGGTCGCGTACGTGGACGTGGACGTCCACCACGGCGACGGGGTGCAGGCGGCGTTCTGGGACGACCCGCGCGTGCTGACCGTCTCCCTCCACGAGCACCCGAGGACGCTGTTCCCCCAGACCGGCTGGCCCGAGGAGACGGGCGGGCCGGCCGCGGAGGGCTCGGCGGTGAACATCGCGCTGCCCGCGGGGACCGGGGACGAGGGATGGCTGCGGGCCTTCCACTCGGTGGTGCCCGAGCTGTTGGCGGACTTCGCGCCGCAGGTGCTGGTGACCCAGCACGGGGCCGATACGCACTTCGAGGACCCGTTGGCCCATCTGGCGGTGTCGCTGGACGCCCAGCGGGCGGTCCAGGAGGCCTGCCACGAGCTGGCGCACGCCCATGCGGGCGGGCGGTGGCTGGCGTTGGGCGGGGGTGGTTACGCGGTCGTGGACGTCGTCCCGCGGTCGTGGACGCATCTGGTGGCGATCGCCGGACACCGGCCGGTCGACCCCGAGACGGCGGTGCCGGCGTCCTGGCGGGACGAGGTGTACGCGCGGACGAGGGAGCTGGCGCCGGGACGGATGACGGACGGGCGGGTGGCCGCGTGGCGTGACTGGGAGTCCGGTTACGATCCGGCGGACCGGATCGACCAGGCGGTGCTGGCCACGCGGCGCGCGGCGTTCCCGCTGCGGGGGCTGCTGGCCTGATCCCGCGGCGCCGGGACGGCATTACGCCAACGGTGGTGTGATTGCCCGGAACTGATGAGCCGCCAGGTCAGGTGCGGGAGCATCGGCAGGGTGTTGAGTACCGGCGCGTTGCGTGCGCATTTGTTGGCGGCCCGGCTGGCCGGGCCCGTCGCCACGTCCCGGGAGGAGAGCCTGCGCAGTTACCGGCTGTTCGCGGCGCGCGATCCCCGGGTGCTGCTCGGGCTGGATCCCGAAGGGGGCTGGGGCGAGGGGGACCTGCTGCGGCTGATGGCCGACAAGTGCGGGGTCTCGGCGGACCCGTCGCACGTCAGCGGGCCGGACGTGATCGACCCCGAGCGCACGGTGGCGGGACTGGACGCCTTCGCGGAGCGGCTGCGCGCGGCCGCCGGGGCGCGGGCACCCGTACTGTTCGGCACCGGTCATCCCCATCGGCTCCTGGGGTTCTACGCCACCTTGGCCGGGTCGATGTCGGCGGCGGGATGTGATGTCCTCACTCCGGCGCGGGGGGCCGTCGTCGACATGAAGACCCGGTTCGGCGTACGCCGGCACAGGATCGATTACGTACGGGGGGTCGCACTGGTGCGGGAAGACGGCGCGCGCCCGCCCGGGAGTGCCACCGGCGCGCACACCCATTCACCCCTGCCGGTTCGGATCGCCCTCGGGGCCCTGGCGGAGGCCGGCGGGCCGCTGCCGGAGCTGGTGGTGGGGGACCACGGGTGGGTCTGCGGTGCAGGTCAGCTGGGTGTGGAGGCGATCGGGCTGGCCGATACGGATGATCCGGCGCTGTTCGTGGGGGAGGCCGAGGGGCGGGTCTCGGTGGCGGTTCCGCTTGATGACGCGGTGCGCGCGGACTCCTACCGACCCCTCACGCGCTATGTGCTCGGCCGGGCGGATCTGCCGCGCCGTCAGGAGTGGCCGTAGCTCCTCTTCCCCACTCGTATCACACGCCCCTACTCTGGTGAGTGAGCGTGCGACGACGGGGCGTAACCGGAGGGGAAGCCGGTGCCCGTCATGCGCGGAAGGTCAAGGTGTGTCATGGCTGCTGGCGAGAGGCCTCTCAGTGAGGTTCAGTTCCTGACCGTGGCGGAGGTCGCCTCGGTGATGCGAGTGTCGAAGATGACCGTGTACCGATTGGTGCACAACGGCCATCTGCCCGCAATCCGGGTGGGCCGGTCCTTCCGGGTCCCCGAAAATGCGGTGCACGAGTACCTGCGTGACTCCTTCGTGGGGGTGGAATCGGCCTGAGGGCAAGGGTCGGGAGCCCGTGATTGCCCCTCGGAAGCACCGGATTACAAGCTCAGAGCTCGGACGGGTAGGCTAGGCCGACGTAGGTCGTGTGGGCCCAGACGCCCCGCACCGAGATCCCCGCTGACGCGGGGATGTTCCGAGAAGTGAGCGAGGGTAGTCGTGGGCTCTGTTATCAAGAAGCGGCGTAAGCGGATGGCCAAGAAGAAGCACCGCAAGCTGCTCAAGCGCACCCGCGTCCAGCGCCGTAACAAGAAGTAAACGGCAGCTGTACGTGTTTTCCGCAGCCCCTCCACCATTCTGGTGGAGGGGCTGCGGTGCAGCCGGGGGACTTCTTCGAGGGAGGCGCTGAGCTCGTGGGGAAGGTCGTGCTCGTTACCGGGGCTGCCCGGCAGCTGGGAGGCCGTTTCGTGCGGCGGATCCAGCGTGACCCGGAGGTCGAGCGGGTGATCGCGGTCGACGCGGTGACCCCGCCGCACCGGCTGGGATCGGCGGAGTTCGTCCGTGCGGACATCAGGCAGTCGTCGATCGCCCGCGTACTCGCCGAGAACGCCGTCGACACGGTGGTCCATCTGGCGGTCACCGGAGGCGCGGCGACGGGCGCCGGCTCGGGTTCGTACAGCACCGTCAAGGAAACCAACGTCATCGGGACGATGCAGCTGCTCGGGGCCTGCCAGAAGTCCCCGACGGTACGGCGCCTCGTGGTGAAGTCCAGTACCAGTGTGTACGGGGGCACCTCGCGGGACCCGGCCGTCTTCACCGAGACCACCCAGCCCAAATCGCTGCCCGCGGCCGGATTCGCCAAGGACGCCGTCGAAGTCGAGGGCTATGTGCGCGGCTTCGCGCGCAGACGGCCGGACGTCGCCGTGTGCGTGCTGCGGTTCGCGAACATCCTCGGTCCCTTCGCGGACTCCGCGCTCGCCGAGTACTTCTCGATGCCGCTGATCCCGACGGTGCTGGGCTACGACCCGCGCCTCCAGTTCGTCCACGAGGACGACGTGCTGGACGTGCTGCGGCTGGCCGCCGGGGAACCCGTGCGCGGGACCCTGAACAGCGGGACCTTCAACATCGCGGGTGACGGGGTACTGCTGCTGTCGCAGTGCGCGCGGCGGCTGGGCCGTCCCGCGCTGCCGCTGCTGCTGCCCGCGGTGACCTGGGTGGGCTCGGCGCTGCGCGCCGTCGGGGCGACCGACTTCTCACCGGAGCAGATAAGGCTTCTGACGCACGGGCGGGTCGTGGAGACCGCACAGATGCGGGAGGTGCTGGGATTCAGTCCCGCGTACACGACCGCCGAGACCTTCGCGGACTTCACGCGGAGCCGGGGGAACGGGCTGCTGCCCCCGGAACGGGTGGCGCGGGCCGTGGACCGGGTGGCGGGCCTGCTGGACGTGGACGCGAGCACAGAGGCGAGTGCCGGAGCGCGCAAGGCGCCGGTGGCTGAGGGAGCGAAGCGATAGTGGCGGACGCCAAAGTCATTCCGTTCGACGAGGACCGGCCGCGGCGACGGCCGCCGCGGCGGGTACGGGCCCTGTCCGGGGCCGAGCCGGATCAGGTGGGCGAGCCGCTGATCGCGGTCGCGCCGGAGCCATCGGGCGCGGCGGGTTCCGAGGGCCGGGGTGCGGCCGGTGCGGACTGGGACCGGCGCATCGCCGGCGGACTGGCGTTCCTGCGGCGCCGGATCACCGGGGAGTACGAGGTCGACGACTTCGGCTACGACAAGGAGCTGACCGATCAGGTCCTGATGTCGCTGATGCGGCCGCTGTTCGAGAAGTACTTCCGGGTCGAGGTCAAGGGCATCGAGAACGTCCCGAAGGAGGGCGGCGCGCTGATCGTGGCCAACCACTCCGGGACGCTGCCGCTGGACGGCCTGATGCTCCAGGTGGCCGTGCACGACCACCACCCGGCGGAGCGGCACCTGCGGCTGCTGGCGGCGGACCTGGTGTTCATGCTGCCCGGAGTGAACGAGCTCGCGCGGAAGGCCGGCCACACGCTGGCGTGCGCGGAGGACGCGCAGCGGCTGCTGGAGGCCGGGGAGCTGGTGGGTGTGATGCCCGAGGGCTTCAAGGGAATAGGGAAGCCGTTCGGGGACCGGTACAAGCTCCAGCGGTTCGGGCGGGGCGGCTTCGTGTCGACCGCGCTGCGCGCGGGGACGCCGATCGTGCCCTGCTCGATCGTGGGGGCGGAGGAGATCTACCCGATGATCGGCAACGCCAAGACGGTGGCGCGGCTGTTGGGGATCCCCTACTTCCCGATCACTCCGACGTTCCCCTGGCTGGGGCCGCTGGGTGCGGTGCCGCTGCCGACGAAGTGGACGATCCAGTTCGGCGAGCCGATCGAGACCGCGGGGTACGCGGCGGAGGCGGCCGAGGACCCGATGCTGATGTTCAACCTCACGGACCAGGTCCGGGAGCAGATCCAGCACACGTTGTACAAGCTGCTGGTGCAGCGGCGGTCCGTCTTCTTCTGACCCCGCACCAGCAGAAGCGCCGGTGGAGCCGCGAGAGCGGTTCCACCGGCGCTTGCCGTGCCGGGCGATGTCAGTCGGCGTCCTCCGCCTTGATGCCCAGCCCCGGGAGGAGCCCGGGGAGCAGCGGCGGCAGGGTGATGTCCGGCTGCGGGTACTGCGGGGCGCCGGAGGTGGACGGGGTCGACTGGCCCGCGGGCGGGTTCAGCAGGTTGCCCGTACCGCCCAGGAGGCCGCCGTCGGGGGGCGGGGTCTTCGCGGACCCGGATCCCGATGCCGACGGGGTGGGGGCGGCCGACGGGGTGCCCTGGGAGGGCGCCGTCTGCTGCTTGCCCGCCGGGGCGCTCGGCCTCGTGGAGGGGCCGGAGCCGCGGGTCTGTTCCGGAGGCTTCGGAAGCAGGCCCTGCAGCGGCGCCACGTCTTGGTCTATGGCCTGGAACACCGACTCGACCTCACCGCCCATGTCGGTGAGCTGCACGGGGAGGTTCCCGCGGAGCCTGTCCCACGCGTCGCGGTGCGAGCGGGAGAACGAGGACAGTGCCTGGATCGGGCCGAGCGAGCCGTCCCGTTCGTAGGCAGCCTGAAGGAGCCGGTGGCCCTCCGAGGCGTCGTGCTTCATACCCGCGAGTGCCCGGCGGATCTCGCCGAGGGACTCGTGGTCCAGCGCGCCCAGGCGCCCGCGCTCCATGAGCCTCCGGGCTTCCGACAGGCGGCTCGAGGCCTGGTCGAGATAGAGCTCGCCCCGGTCCGAGTCGTCGTCGGCCATCCCGAGCCGGATGTCCTCCATGCCCCGCTTCACGGGGTACAGGTGGTCACCCGGAAGGGCGTTCGTACTCGCAGCGGCCACGCCGCTGAAGGCCCCCGCGGCCACACCTACGGTGAGGCCGCCCGCTGCGATGCCCTTGGACCAGCGGGAGCGGGGCCGCAATTTCCGGAGCGAGGTCGCCCGGTGGGCGCCGCGGCCGGTCCGCTGTTCGGGCACTTGAGGGTCCGAGGCGGCGTTGCCGCCGGCCCTCTCCTCCATCACCATGGTCTCCATGGCGGCGACGAGCTGAGCTCGCTGCACCATTTTGACCTCGGCGTCCAGCACTGGGCGCGGCATTCTTTCGCCGAGCGCGCTCGCCAGGGCCAACAACCGGTCGTGGTCGGCAGGTTCGGCAGGTGCCTCGGACTGCTCGGCCGCCGGGTCCGGTTCCGAAAGATCGGACAGGGTCCGATCCTCCAGGGCCTGGGCGAAGGCGTTCGCCCGCCGGTGCGGAGTCACGTTCGCGATCACTGGCGGCACCTCCTCTCGTCATGACGATCGACTCCCCAAGGTGTCCGGAAGGTTGCCTTCCTTGAGCACGTCCACCCTTTCGGGTGATCGGCTTCGGGTGAGGCTTGTCCACAGGGAGCCTGCATTCCCCACAACGATCGGCGCGGCACTTGGGTTACGGACGAAGGATGATCGGACCACAGCGTCGTCAGTGTCATCAATGTCATCAGGGAGGGATACCGGGGTGAGTGAAGGGGCGGCGTCAGCGGGCGTCGTCGGGAAGGAGGCGGGCCAGGGTGCGGACGGCCCGGTACTGGAGCGTCTTGATGGCGCCCTCGTTCTTTCCCATCACCCTGGCCGTCTCGGCGACCGAGAGGCCCTGCAGGAAGCGCAGGGTCACGCACTCCTGCTGCTGCGGATTGAGTTTCCGTACGGCTTCCAGCAGGGCCGCGTTGGAGAGGGACTCCAGGACGGAGTCCTCGGGGGACCGTTCCACCTCGTTGGCGTCGAGCATTTCGCCCGTGGTGACCTCGAGGCGGAAGCGGCTCGACTTGAAGTGGTCGGCGACCAGGTTGCGGGCGATCGTCACGAGCCAGGCGCCGAAGTCACGGCCCTGCCAGGTGAAGGTGGAGATGCGGCGCAGCGCGCGCAGGAAGGTCTCGCTGGTGAGATCCTCCGCGGTCGCCTTGCCGCCCACGCGGTAGTAGATGTAGCGGTAGACGGTGTCGCTGTACTGGTCGTACAGGCGACCGAAGGCTTCGGCCTCGCCGGCCTGGGCGCGTTCGACCAGGTCCATCATGCGGGCCTGGTCGCTGTCCGCGGTGGGGCGGCGGGCGGCCGGCGCGGTGGTCCCGGTGGCGGCGCCCCCGGCGGTCGCGCCGCCCGAGCGTCCGCGTCTGCCCACCGTCGCGCCGCCGTCGGTCAGGGCATAGCAAGGACCGGCCGGGCCGAGTCCGGCGGGGACCGCGGTGGCGAATGCGGGGACGGCGTACGCGGTGGGGACGAAGCCGCGCAGGTGGTCGAGGACCGTTTCGCGCAGCGTAGCCAGGCCCGAGGCGTCAACCCCGACAGGTGGGTACACGGGACTCCCAGTGGCAGAGCTTCCATCACGTGCAGTGCGGGACCGTTCACCCGTCGTGGCGACAGATGGGCGGTGGCATGCGTTTGAGGAGAATAACGCTTCGTACAGGCAGCGCTACACCCAGTTGCTCAAATCACCGGTTACGACACTTCTGTTGCGTGTCGAGGGCATATTCCGTCGCAGTTGGTGATCGATTCTTGATCGATTGGATACGCGGAATGGCGGCTTCCAGGGTGGCCCGCGACCGAGTCGGGCAGGGCGGAGTGCCGCGCCGGGGGTGCGGGTAGAGGTGAGCGAATGCCCCTGTCCGCAGGACGGACAGGGGCATGGGGGTAACAAGGGCAGGTGGGGGCGGGTGGGGGCCCGGGCGGGGGCCCCGCGGCCGCTACTTGCGGCGGCGGTGCAGGGCGATCGCGGCGGCCGCGCCGCCCGCGATCGCGCCGACCCCGGCGGCCGCCGGGACGCCGACCTTCACGGCCTTGCGACCGGTCCGATAGTCGCGCAGGCGCCAGTCGTGGGCGCGGGCATGCTTGCGCAGTTTTGTATCGGGATTGATCGCGTACGGATGGCCGACCAGCGACAGCATCGGAATGTCGTTGTGCGAATCGCTGTACGCGGCGCAGCGCTCGAGGTCCAGGCCCTCGGCCGCGGCCAGGGCGCGTACGGCCTCCGCCTTGGCGGGGCCGTGCAGCGGCTCGCCGACGAGGCGGCCGGTGTAGACGTTGTCCACGGACTCCGCGACGGTGCCCAGGGCGCCGGTGAGGCCGAGCCGGCGGGCGATGATCGTGGCGGTTTCGACGGGGGCCGCCGTCACCAGCCACACCTTCTGGCCGGCGTCGAGGTGGGCCTGGGCCAGGGCGCGGGTGCCCGGCCAGATCCGCTCCGCCATGTACTCGTCGTAGATCTCCTCGCCGATGGCCATCAGCTCGGAGACCTTGTGGCCCTTCACGATCGACAGCGCGCTGTCGCGGGCGTCCTGCATGTGGTCGGGGTCCTCGACCCCGGCGAGCCGGAACCAGGCCTGCTGCCAGGCGAAGCGGGCGAGTTCGCGGCGGCGGAAGAACTCGCGCTTGTAGAGGCCGCGGCCGAAGTGGAAGATCGCGGCGCCCTGCATGACCGTGTTGTCGAGGTCGAAGAAGGCGGCGGCGAGGTCGTCGCCGGCCACGGGGAACTCGGGTTCCGGTTCGGGCTCGGGGGCCGTGTCGGGGACCTCGGCGGCCGGCGCCGCGGCGCGCACGCCTTCGGCCGTGTCCGAGGCCGGGGCGTCGAGGCCGTCATCGGCCAGCGCGGTCTTGCGGGCGGCCTCGGCCGAGGCCTCGCCTGCCAGCACGCTCCGCGCGGTCGCGGAACGCCTACGGGGGGTGAGCCATCCGAGAGCGGACATGACGCGAGCATAGCCATTGTGTTCGGGAGTTCCCGAACCGAATGGAATCGGGGGCGTGAACTCTTCGCGGCCTCCGGCCCGGTCCGGGCGGTGCGCGGGCGCGGGAGAATGGGGACATGAGTCCTTTGCTGCGCCGTGCGCAAAAGAAGCGGCCCGAGGAGCGGATGGTCACGCTCATCGGGAAGCCGGGGTGTCATCTGTGCGACGACGCCCAGGAGGTCATCGAGAAGGTCTGTGCCGAAACAGGGGCGCAGTGGGAGAAGAAGGACATCTCGCAGGACGAGGAGCTCTACCGCCGGCACTGGGAGCAGATTCCGGTCGTGCTCGTCGACGGCGACCAGCACACCTTCTGGAGGGTGAACCCCGACCGGCTCCGACGGGCCTTGGGGGCCTGAGCCCTCGGGCGATGGTGATCATGGGTGATTTATGAGGGATCGGGGGCGTATCGGTGAGGAGTGTGTGCCGGTTTGCCCCCCTCCGGAATTGAACGGGTTCGGCGTGTCGGCCGTTCCCGCCCCGCGCGCCCGGGGCGCGTGACCCCGGTCACTTTGGTCGGACAAACCGGACACAATCTTTGTGCACGCGTTCACAAAGACATAGCCTGCATTCGACGGGGTGGTCCTGGGACAAGTGGCCACCTGCAGCCCCGCTCATCCCGCAGGAGCATCGTGGCAACTGGCCGAACTCACCGACCGGCGACCCGCAGCCGAGGTATTCCCGAGGCCACTGTCGCCCGGCTTCCGCTGTACTTGCGCGCCCTCACCGCGCTCTCCGAGCGATCGGTTCCCACGGTGTCCTCCGAGGAGCTCGCCGCTGCCGCGGGGGTGAACTCCGCGAAGCTCCGCAAGGACTTCTCCTACCTCGGTTCCTACGGGACCCGCGGGGTCGGCTACGACGTGGAGTACCTCGTCTACCAGATCTCCCGCGAGCTCGGACTGACCCAGGACTGGCCGGTCGTCATCGTCGGCATCGGCAACCTCGGGGCGGCCCTCGCCAACTACGGCGGCTTCGCGTCCCGCGGCTTCCGCGTGGCGGCGCTGATCGACGCCGATCCGGCCATGGCCGGGAAGCCCGTCGCCGGCATCCCCGTGCAGCACACCGATGAACTGGAGAAGATCATCGAGGAGAACGGCGTCTCGATCGGGGTCATCGCGACCCCGGCGGGTGCGGCCCAGCAGGTGAGCGAGCGCCTCATCGCGGCCGGCGTCACCTCCATCCTGAACTTCGCGCCGACCGTCCTGTCCGTGCCCGAGGGCGTGGACGTACGCAAGGTCGACCTGTCGATCGAGCTGCAGATCCTGGCGTTCCACGAGCAGCGCAAGGCCGGCGAGGAAGCGGCCGCGGCTGCCGCCGCCGGCGGCTCCCCCGCGGGCGGCGGCACCGGCGCGGCCCCGGCCGCCGCCGTCGTGCCGCCCGCCGGGCGCGCGACCGCCGTGGCCCGCAAGAGCGGACCCGAGGGCGACGTGCCGGCGGTGATGCCGGCATGAGCCTGCTCGTCGTAGGGCTGAGCCATCGCAGCGCGCCCGTGAGCGTGCTGGAGCGCGCCTCGCTGTCGGCCGATGCCAAG
Organism: Streptomyces sp. NPDC006544; assembly: GCF_040611715.1. Taxonomy (NCBI): domain Bacteria; kingdom Bacillati; phylum Actinomycetota; class Actinomycetes; order Kitasatosporales; family Streptomycetaceae; genus Streptomyces; species Streptomyces sp. NPDC006544. The sequence continues at coordinate 12,374 of NZ_JBEXOV010000079.1, forward strand.
ACCAAGCTGCTGCACGACACGCTGGCCGCGGAGCCGGCGGCGGAGGCGGCCGTCCTCGCCACGTGCAACCGGATCGAGCTGTACGCGGACGTGGACAAGTTCCACGCGGGCGTGGCCGAGCTCTCCACGCTGCTCGCGCAGCACAGCGGGGTGGCTCTGGAGGAGCTCACCCCCTATCTCTACGTGCACTACGAGGACCGGGCGGTGCACCACCTGTTCTCGGTGGCGTGCGGGCTGGACTCGATGGTCGTCGGCGAGGGGCAGATCCTCGGCCAGATCAAGGACGCGCTGGCGCGGGGGCAGGAGCTCCACACGGCGGGCCGCCTGATCAACGACCTCTTCCAGCAGGCCCTGCGGGTCGGCAAGCGGGCGCACTCCGAGACCGGCATCGACCGGGCGGGGCAGTCGCTGGTGACCTTCGGGCTGGAGCAGCTCGCGGTGCGCGTGCCGGTACAGGACTGGGCCGCCGGGAAGCGGGCGCTCGTCATCGGTGCCGGGTCGATGTCCTCGCTGGCGGCGGCGACGCTCGCGCGGGTCGGCGTCGCCGAGATCGTCGTGGCGAACCGGACCGCCGAGCGGGCGGAGCGGCTCGCCGAGATCCTGGTTGCCTCGGGCACCGGGGTGCGGGCTTCGGCCGTGCCGATGTCGCTGGTCGCGGATGAGCTGACACGAGTCGACGTGGTCGTTTCGTGTACCGGTGCGACCGGGCTCGTGCTGACCGGGGACGACGTGGCCGGAGCCTTGGGTTCGGACCCCGCGGGGGCTGTCCCCCACCCGCGGCTCCGCCCCGGACCCCGCGCCTCGAACGCCGGTGAGGGTGGATCGGGCGAGGCCGGATCTGGTGCCACCGGGCCTGACGCCGAGCTTGTCGCGCGGCTCGCTGCGCTCGCGGCCGGCGGGCAGCGGATCGCCGACGCCGGGGCCGTGCGGAGCAAGGTGGCGGTCGAGGAGCGCGACGGGTGTCCCGTGGGCGTCGACGCGCTCGCGTCCGATCCGGCGCGCAGCGCCGACGGGCGCGCCGCCCTGACCGGGGTGGACGCCAGCGCGCTCGAACTGCACGGGACCTGGGCCGACCAGGGCGAGGCGGCCGCGCAGCGGCAGCCGCGCAAGGGTGCCCGCAACCAGGTCGACGCGCAGCCGGTACGGCTCGCACTGCTGGACCTGGCGATGCCCCGCGACATCGACGCCGCCGTCCACCGGATCCCCGGCGTGCGGCTCGTCGACATCGAGTCGCTGGCCGAAGCGAGCGCCGACGCGCCGATGGCCGCCGACGTCGACGCCGTGCGCGGGATAGTCGCCGAGGAAGTGGCCGCGTTCGGTGCCGCGCAGCGGGCCGCGCACATCACTCCCACCGTGGTCGCCCTGCGCGCCATGGCCGCCGAGGTCGTCGCCATGGAAGTGGCGCGGCTCGACGGGCGGGTCCCCGATCTCGACGAGCGGCAGCGGGCCGAAGTGACCCAGACCGTACGCCGCGTCGTCGACAAGCTCCTCCACGCGCCGACCGTGCGCGTGAAGCAGCTCGCGAGCGAGCCCGGCGGCGCCGGGTACGCGGAAGCGCTGCGCGAACTCTTCGATCTCGACCCGCAGACGGTGGCCTCCGTCAGCCGGGCGGACGCGGCAGACAAGAACGACGACTCAGGACGGGCATCATGAATCCACGTCTCGACCAGCCCCTCCGGCTCGGCACGCGGCGAAGCAAGCTGGCCATGTCCCAGTCCGGACATGTAGCCGAGGCGGTACGGGCGATCACCGGCCGGCCCGTCGAGCTCGTGGAGATCACGACCTACGGTGACGTGTCCCGCGAGCGCCTCTCGCAGATCGGCGGCACCGGCGTCTTCGTCACCGCCCTGCGCGAGGCCCTCGTACGCGGCGAGGTCGACTTCGCCGTGCACTCGCTGAAGGACCTGCCCACCACGCAGCCCGACGACCTCGTCATCGCGGCCATGCCGCGGCGCGAGGACCCCCGGGACGCGCTCGTCGCCCGCGACGGCCTGACCTTCGAGCAGCTGCCCGACGGCGCGCGGGTCGGCACCGGTTCGCCCCGGCGCCAGTCCCTGCTGCACGCCTACGCCAGGTCGCTGGGCAAGGTCATCGAGACCGTCGCCATCCGCGGCAACGTCGACACCCGGATCGGCTACGTGCGGAACGGAGAGCTCGACGCCGTCGTCCTCGCCGCCGCCGGGCTCAACCGGATCGGCCGCGGAGACGAGGCCACCGACCTGCTGTCCGTCGACAACGTGCTGCCCGCACCCGGCCAGGGTGCCCTGGCCGTGGAGTGCGTCGCGTCCGACACGGACCTGATCGCCGCGCTCGGCGAGCTCGACGACCCGTACACCCGGGCCGCCGTGACCGCGGAGCGCGCCCTGCTCGCCGCCCTGGAGGCCGGCTGCAGCGCTCCCGTGGGGGCGCTCGCCGACCTGCTGGCCGACGGGCAGATTGTCCATGAGATGCGCCTGCGTGGAGTCGTGGGAACCCTCGACGGTTCCACGCTGGTACAGATGTCCACCACCGGTCCCGTGCCCTCGTCGTACGACGAGGCGATGGCGCTCGGACGCGAACTCGCGGACGAGATGCTCGCCAAGGGTGCGGCCGGTCTGATGGGGGAGCGGTCGCTTTGAACCCCACAAGTCCCAACACCTCCGCTTTCCCGGCGGTCGCCGTCCACGGGCACGTCACCTTCCTCGGTGCCGGTCCGGGCGACCCGGGTCTGCTGACGCTGCGCGCCGTCGAGGCCCTTGCCGCCGCGGACGTACTGATCGCGGAGCCCGAGGTGCTCGACGTCGTACGGACGCATGCGCGCGCGGGGGTGGACACGCCTCAGCTGACGACTGCTGACGATCTGTCAGCATCCGCCGGGGTCCCGGTGATCCGAACACCTCTTGCTCTCAACGACGTCGCCAATCTTGTCATGGAGGCCGCGCGCTCCGGCAGGCGGGTCGTCCGTGCCGTCACCGGTGACCCCGGGCTCGACGGGAACGCGGCCGAGGAGATGCTCGCCTGCGCCACCGAGGGCATCCCCTTCGAGGTGGTTCCCGGAGTCGCGACCGCCGTCGGCGTACCCGCGTACGCCGGTGTCCCGCTGAGCGGCAAGCAGGGTGCCGACGTCCGGTTCGTGAACGCCCGCAACGCCTCCGCGCGCTGCTGGAGCGAGGCGGGCGCCAGCGACGGCATCCTCGTCGTCTCCGCGACGCTGGAGACGGTCTCGGCGGCCGCCGCCGAACTCGTGGGCGCCGGGCGCAAGCCCGACACCCCGCTCACCGTGACCGTCGCCGGCACCACCACCCGCCAGCGGACGTGGAGCGCGACCCTGGGGACCATCGCCCAGGTGTTCAAGCAGGGCAAGATCCTTCCGTCCCCGGAGGGGTCGCGGCCCGTCATAGCCGTGGTCGGGGAGCACGGCGCCGCCGCGCGCCGCGAGGAGCTGTCCTGGTTCGAGTCGAAGCCGCTCTTCGGCTGGCGCGTGCTCGTCCCGCGCACCAAGGAGCAGGCCGCCTCGCTCTCCGACCAGCTGCGTTCGTACGGCGCCGTGCCGCACGAGGTGCCGACCATCGCCGTGGAGCCGCCGCGCACCCCGCAGCAGATGGAGCGGGCCGTCAAGGGACTCGTCACCGGCCGCTACGAGTGGATCGCGTTCACCTCGATGAACGCGGTCAAGGCCGTACGCGAGAAGTTCGAGGAGTACGGGCTCGACGCCCGCGCCTTCGCGGGCATCAAGGTCGCGGCCGTGGGCGAGCAGACCGCCGCCGCGCTGGTGGAGTTCGGCGTCAAGCCCGACCTGGTGCCGAGCGGCGAGCAGTCCGCCGCCGGTCTGCTGGAGGACTGGCCGCCGTACGACCCGGTCTTCGACCCGATCGACCGCGTCTTCCTGCCGCGCGCCGACATCGCCACCGAGACCCTGGTCGCCGGGCTCATCGAGCTCGGGTGGGAGGTCGACGACGTCACCGCCTACCGGACCGTGCGCGCCTCGCCGCCGCCGCAGGACACGCGCGAGGCGATCAAGGGCGGCGGCTTCGACGCGGTGCTCTTCACGTCGTCGAGCACCGTGCGCAACCTCGTGGGCATCGCCGGCAAGCCGCACAACGTCACCGTCATCGCGTGCATCGGCCCGGCCACGGCCAAGACGGCCGAGGAGCACGGTCTGCGGGTCGACGTCCTGTCGCCGGAGCCGAGCGTGGGCAAGCTCGCGGAAGCCCTGGCGGAGTACGGGGCGGCGCGCCGCGAGGCCGCGAAGGAGGCCGGGGAGAACGTGTACCGGCCGAGCGAGCGGCGTCCGGGAGCGCGCAGGCGCCGTACGACGTGAGCGGGTTAGGCCGGTCGGCCGACAGGAGTGGAAAGGGCCCGGGTGCAGATGCGCCCGGGCCCCTTCCCGTGTGCGGTGCGCCTCCCGGCCAATCAGCACGCGCGAGCGCGCCGCTGCATGCCGCACCCCCTGCACCGGTTGTGCGGCCCCGCGCGGGCGGGGCCCGGACATGGTCAAGTCTGCCGGTCCCTACCTCGACACCCAGAAGCTCCGGCAGGTCTGACCTTCGCCATGTGTCCTGGCCGATCCGGGGGAGAACGGTCTAGGCGCATCTTTTCAGGCGGCTCACAAAAAACCGACTCCACCTGAGAACCCGGGTTCTCAGAACTGCGTCGCGCTGTTTGTTGCGCTGGGCTTCGTGTGGCTACTACTGTGGATCGTGGTCGAGGAGCCCGGGCTCGTTCGGGGGCCTTGGCCGTGCGTGCTCTAGAAGCAGTTGCGCCCCCGAGTCCGCCTGAATTGGGCGGGCGGACTCGGGGGCAGACAACCAGGCTCTACCTCGGGCTGTGTGCCATGCGGTGAAGCAAGCGGTGACAGGACTCCAAGGCGTACTCAGGCAGGCTAGCACGGCTGCCGAGCAGGAGAAAGGGCGGGGCGGATGACGAGGGCGGACGAAGTCCAGTTAGTGGAAGCCATCTCACCGGAGCGGTTCCAGCCGTTCCTGCAGGTCTGCAAGGGTGATACCGAGCTCGCTCTTCGCCTGTACGCATGGGACGCGGAGGCGGCCCGCGCGCTGCACAGCCCCTTGCGTGACCTGGAAGTGAGCCTGCGCAACCGGATCCATCGTCAGCTCGCCGGCAAGTTCGGTCAGCCGGACTGGTGGAACCTGCGGCGGTCCGAGCCCAACGGCTACGCGCTGGGCGACATCCGCCGGGCCGAGGACCAGCTGGCGGACCGCCGACGGCCGTACGGGCCGAGCGACATCGTCGCGAAGCTGCCGTTCGGATTCTGGGTCGCTCTGCTCAGTACCGGCGGCCGAGGCAACTACGAGATGAGGTACTGGTACCCAGCGTTGCGCCACTGCTTCCGCGGGCACGGGCGCGATGCTCTGTACGAGCGGTTCGACCGCATGCGAACCCTGCGCAACCGCATCGCGCACCACGAGCGCATCGAGCACCGCCGCCTCGACCAGGACTTCCGTACGGCCGTCGACCTGATGCGCCTGGTGGCCCCGGAGCTGGCGGCGCGCCACGACAAGTACAGCCAGGTCCCTGCCGTCCTGGCACGCAAGGCCCGGGTGTTGTCGGGCGATGAGGAGATCACGCTGTGAGCGAGCGGCGGCGGTATGAGCTGGTGACCCTTGGCGAGATAAAGGAGCTCGCTGAGGTCGGCCGGCCCACGGTGAGCAACTGGCGGCGGCGTCACGAAGCGTTTCCCAAGCCCGTCGGCGGTAGCGACAGCAAGCCGCTTTTCGACGCTCAGGAGATCGCGCAGTGGCTCGACGGCCGGCCGGTTCCGGATGCCGAGCCCGCCTCGGACGGCACCCTGCCGACGTACGGGGAACGCTTCCGCAGCGGGCTGCGCCTGCGCAAGCTCGTCACGCTCGGGCACGGGGAGCAGAATGTCGACGACCTGCTCGTCCGGGCGCTTGCAGTCGCGGCGATGGCGGGGGAAGGCGGCGGCACCGTAGAGGAGGGGCTGTACGGCGGCCTGCTCGCTGATCTCGACCGCGCCGGCCAGCAGGTCGAGGACACCGTCGACGAGCTGATCGACGAGTTGGGCAGCGCAGGTGCGGCGGCCGACATCGTTCTCGGTTTGGCGGGACGTCTTGAGTCCGACCTTGCGATGGACGAGACACCCAGCTCCGTGGCCGATCTGATCGCCGCGCTGGCCGAGCCCCTCCTGTACGGGCCCGAGCCCCGGGCCGTGGTCAACCTGTGTGCGGGAACCGGCGAGTTGCTCTTCGCCATCGGCGAGATGCACGCAGCGGGAGAGGTCGTGGCGGTGGAGCCCGACCCGCTACGACGCAGGCTGCTGGCCTACCGGTTGCTCGCTCACTGGATGGCCGAGGGCGTCGAGCTGTGCGCCGACGTGGCGGAGCTGGGCGGCATCCGCCCGCAGGCACAACAACTGCGGTCGGATGCCGACCCTCGAGAGCAGCCGTGGGGGTTTCCCCTCGCGGACCTGGTGTTGGCCGATCCCCCTTACGCGTCGGGTGAGCGCGAGGGTGACGAGGACGGTCCCCTGAGCTGGGCCATGGAAGCGGTACGCCGTCTGCGGCCCGAAGGCCTCGGCCTTGTGGTCGTTCCGGCCTGGACGCTGTCGAGGCCTCGCGGCGGGAGGGTGACCGCCAACGTCCGCATGCGGGAGGACCTGTTCAAGACGGACTCCGTCGCGGCGGTCGTTCAGCTGCCTCGCCGTGTTCACGCCTTCAGGACCGGTGCCGAGCACGCACTGCTCTTGCTGCGAGGCAGGGCCGACGGACCACGGGAGCCGTCCAGAGCACTACTCATCGACGCCGATCGGCTGGCGCGACGCGTCGGCGACGCGTGGCCGCGCCAGGTCGTCGGCCTGCTGCACAGTGGTGAGACTCCGATGACGGAGGAGGCACAGCGTTTCCCGGTTGCCGCGCCCGCTCCCGGTATCCCGTCGCTGCTCGACGGGCGCTCCGTACTGCCCGCACATCGGCTGGCCGCGCCGCGGAAGGGGCTCGACCACATGGCGGCGACCGTGGAGGCGAGACAGGACGCGTACGCCGCGCTGCCGCATCTCAAGCAGTGGATCGCTGACCTGGGTATCGCCGAACGTGACCCGAAGGCCGAGCATCACAATGTCGGATCCCAGTTGAAGGCGGGCCAGCTTCGGCTGCTGCCGGGTCACCGCATTCGCGAGAGCGACATCGGGGACGCCGGATTCCCGGTGATCGGCCGCGAGGAGATGCTCGGCGCCCTGACCATCGGCGCACGGCGCATCATGCCGGAAGTCCTCAGTGCCTACCCGCAGAGCAGGTACACCGAAGTAGGTGACGTCTTCCTGTTCACTGAACATGGGGTGCACACGCACGTGGACGATGCGGGTGGCTGTGTGCTGCTGGCCCCCGTGCAGGGACTGAGGATTTCGGCGTACCAGGCTTTCAAGGCCGATCTCGCGAAAGGCAGGGACGTGCATCCGGAGCGGCTGTGGATGCGCCCGCACCCGCTGGCCGCCCTGTTGTCCGCACCCCGTAATCAGCAGCGTGGCAGTGGCTCCCTCGTGCGCCGGGTGAGCGTACGGGACATGGACCTGCCGCAGCTGTCGCCCCGCGCCGTGGCTGACCTGGATACGGTCCTCATCGAAACGGAACGGCACCGCGCCGAGGTGCGCCGTCAACTGGCCGCGCTCGACATCTTGGCCGAACGGCTGGCAGCCGGTGTAGCGGACGGCGACCTGCTCGTACGGAAGCGATCCTGACCGCCCCGCCCACCCGAGAACACCCTGCAAGACGTACCACGAGAGAAGCGAGGCTCCAGTGCCACCACGGAAGAAGTCCGAGCCCGAGGACATGAAGTCGATCCTCTGGAAGTCGGCGGACAAGCTGCGCGGCAGCCTGGATGCCGCGTCCTACAAGCACTTCGTGCTGGGCCTCGTCTTCCTCAAGTACGTCTCGGCCGCAATGAGCGAGAAGCGCGCGCAGCTGGAGGCCGAGCTACGGGAGGAGGGCGGATGGAGCGAGGAGGACATCCTCGTCACGCTGGAGGAACGGCGTGAGTACACAGGTGCCGGAATTTTCTACGTGCCGCCGAGTGCTCGCTGGGAGAGCATCCTCGAGCAGGCCGGAGCGCGAGTTGAAGGGCAGACCCTCGGTGAGGCGATCGACGCGGCCATGCGTGCCGTCGAGGCGCAGAACCCGGCCCTGAAGAAGACCCTGCCCAAGATCTATGCGAGTGGGCAGGTCGACGAGGAACGGCTTTCGGGTCTCGTGCGCCTGCTGGACCGCTTGGTCTTCCAGGAACAGCTGGGCGACGACGGCCGGCGCAAGGGCGCCCGGGACATCATGGGCGAGGTCTACGAGTACTTCCTCGCCGAGTTCGCACTCAAGGAGGGTCGCAAGGGCGGCGAGTACTTCACGCCGGAGAGTGTGGTCCAGCTGCTGGTGGAGGTGCTGGAGCCGCAGCAGGGCGAGCGGGTGTACGACCCTGCATGCGGGTCGGGAGGCATGTTCGTACAGGCGGAGAAGTTCATCGAGACGCACGGCGGTAATCCGCTCAACGTCTCCGTCTACGGCCAGGAGCTCAACCAGACGACCTGGCAGCTCGCCCACATGAACCTCGCCATTCACGGCATCGAGGCCAATCTGGGCGACGAGCCGGCCGACACCTTCCGTAACGACCAGCACGCGGGGCTGAAGGCGGACGTGGTGATGGCGAACCCGCCGTTCAACATCTCCGACTGGGGCGGCGAACTGCTCGGCATGGACCGGCGGTGGGCGTACGGCACGCCGCCCGTGGGTAACGCCAACTACGCCTGGCTCCAGCACATGATCAGCAAACTGGCGCCGAGCGGGCGCGCGGGCGTCGTCCTCGCGAACGGCTCCATGAGCAGCAAGCAGTCCGGTGAGGGTGACATCAGGCGCGGCATGGTCGACGACGACCTGGTGATGTGCATGATCGCCCTGCCGGGACAGCTGTTCCGGTCCACTCAGATCCCGGCGTGCCTGTGGTTCCTCGCGGAGGGGAAGGGCCGGCATTCGGACTGGGTGCGGGGGCGCAAGGGTGAGGTGTTGTTCATCGACGCGCGTGAATTCGGCGTCATGAAGAACCGCACCCTGCGGGAGCTCACGCCGGAGGAGATCGTCGGGCGCATCGGCGACACGGTACGGGCCTGGCGGGGTGTGGCGACCGCGGGCGCGTACGAGGACGTGCCGGGCTTCTGCGCGAGCGTGTCGCTGGACGTGATCGCGGAGCACGACTACGTGCTGACGCCGGGACGTTACGTCGGCACGGCGGAGCAGGAGGTGGACCCTGACGCGGAGCCTGTGGAGGCGAAGATCGCGCGGTTGACGGCGCTACTGCGGGAGCAATTCGGGGAGTCGGAGCGGCTGGCGAAGGTCGTGGACGAGCAGTTGGGGAGGGTGTGATGGGAGCTCCCGCCATGGTTCCGCTAAAGGATCTTTCTATCGCTGGGGGTTTGGTCGGAGGACCGTTTGGCTCGAACCTTGTTAAGCGCGACTATGTCGTGGACGGTATCCCCGTCATCCGCGGGCAGAATCTATCGGGCGGCGGGTACTTTTCGTCGCGAGACTTCGTGTTCGTCAGTGAGGAGAAGGTCGAGAGGGACCTGCGACGAAACCTGGCCCTACCCGGCGATGTCGTATTTACCCAGCGCGGGACCCTGGGGCAGGTCGGTATCGTTCCAGAAGGTCGATTCGACCGTTACGTCGTTTCGCAGAGCCAGATGCGGATGCGCGTCGACCGGAGTCAAGCCGATGCTCGCTTCATCTATTACTGGTTCCGTTCTCCGGCCATGCAGGAATTGATCCGCTCGCGAGCAATCGCTACGGGTGTTCCGCATATCAACCTCGGAATTCTGAGCGGGCTGCCGATTCCGAGACACCCGATTGGGGCGCAGCGAGCCATCGCGGAAGTGCTCGGCGCGCTGGACGACAAGATCGCGCTCAACGAGCGGATCGGCGCAGCGGCCCTTGAGCTTGGAGATGCCTACTACCAGGTCATGGGACAAGGGGAGGGGGTTAAGCAGACAATGCTGGGCCAGCTAGTTGCCGAAGGCGTTCTCGAGCTCGGTGACGGCTACCGCACCAAGAAGGCGGAGTATGGAAAGCCCGGCTTGCCGATCCTGCGAGTGGCCGAGGTGGGTGACGGGGAGATTCGTCCGTCCTTTGGTGACCACGTACGAGAGGAATTTCGGCGTGCGATGGGGCAGAAGACCTCTCGCGCCGGTGATGTGATTCTGACGACCAAGGGAACGGTCGGTCGAGTAGCCCTGATGTCGCCAGATGACCCCGAGTTCGTCTACAGCCCTCAAGTCTGCTACTTCCGCACTAATGATGATGTTCAGGCATCGGCCACTTACTTGTTTCATTGGATGCGGGGATCAGAGTTTTGGAGCCAGGCCGCTGGGATGAAGGGCCAGACCGACATGGCGGACTATCTCAGCCTCAGTGATATCAGATCCCTGAAGATCTCGCTTCCTGCACGGTCGGCGCTGATTGAGTTCGACCGCCGGTGTGCACCGCTGCATGCTCGAGCCGAGGCAGCCCGGCTCGAGAACCGCACCCTCACCGAGCTTCGCGACACCCTCCTCCCTGAGCTCGTCACCGGAAAGCTCCGCGTCAAGGACGCGGCCCGTGCCGTCGAGGAGGTCGTATGACCAGATCCCACCCCGCTGGCGACCGTCCCACCGACCGGCTCACCGAGAAGGAGCTCGAACTGCACGCCCTCGAGCTCCTCGCCGAGTACGGGTGGATGCATGTGCCCGGGGCCGAGCTGGGGCCCTCCTACGACGTGCGCGCGGGCTGGGGCGACCTCGTCCTGTACCCCAGCCTGCGCAAGGGCATCCGGCTCAGGTACCCGCGCCTGCCCGAAAGCGCCGTCGACGACGCCGTGACGGCCCTGCTTACCCAGGTCACGCAGAACGACCTGCGCGAGAACCACCGGTTCTACGAGAGCCTGACCGGCGGCGTCTCCGTCGCTCACGACGACCCCGCGACCGGCGAGACGCACCACACCGTGGTCCGGCCCGTCGACTTCGGCGATCCGCACGCCAACGAGCTGATTGCCGCCAGTCAGGTACGGGTCAAGAGCGTCAAGGACCGGACGTTCATATTCGACATCGTCCTGTACGTGAACGGACTCCCGCTCGCGGTCATCGAGTTGAAGAAGGCCGACGGTCAGGATGACGCCCGTTCCGCCTTCGACCAGATCCAGGGCTACCGCCGTGAGCTCAAGCAGACCGGCACCTTCGGCACGTTTCTCGTCGCCCTGGTCTCGGACGGCATAACGGCTCGCGTCGGCACGCCCTTCACGCCCTGGCAGCACATGTCCCCGTGGCATGCCGACGAGCACGACGTCATGCTGCGCAAGCACGAGCGTGAAGACGGCCGCGCCCTTGAGCGCATGATCTACGGCGCGTTCGAGCCCAGCCGGCTGCTCGACCTCGTTGCGAACTTCCTCTCGTACTCCGCCGAGGGAGCGGGAGACGTCAACACGGTCAAGCTGGCCAAGGCCCACCAGTACATCGCCGTGAACGCCGCCGTGCGCGCCACCGAAGCCGCGATCGCCACCGACGGCAGGGCGGGCGTCGTCTGGCACACCCAGGGAGCCGGCAAGAGCGAGGAGATGCTCTTCTACGTCGGAAAGGCGGCATCCACCCCTGAACTGGCCGGCCCCACCTTCGTCGTGCTCACCGACCGGATCGACCTGGACAGCCAGCTCTTCGACACCTTCGCCGCCAGCCGCACGCTCCGGAAAAAGACCAGCGGAGAGCCGGTGAAGGTCTCAGGCTCGGATCACCTGCGCGAGCTGCTCAACACTCCAGAGCACAACGGCGGAGTCGTGTTCGCCACGGTCCAGAAGTTCCGCCTCACCGAGGCCGAGCGCGTCGCCGGCGCCCGGCATCCGCAGATTTCGCCGCGCCGGGACGTCATCGTCATCGTCGACGAGGCGCACCGCAGCCACTACGACTTCATCGACGGCTACGCCCGCAACCTGCGCGACGCGCTCCCGAACGCCACCTTCATCGCTTTCACCGGCACCCCCATCAACAACGGCACCGGCAGCACGCGGGGCGTCTTCGGCGAGGACATCCACACCTACGACCTGACGCAGGCCGTGGACGACGGCGCGACCGTGCCCGTCTTCTACGAGCCCCACCTTGTCCAGGTCGATCTCATCAAGGACGCCGACCTGGATGAGCTCGACGCCCGCGCCGAGGGACTCGTCGAAGGGCTGTCCGAGGAGGAGAAGCGGGAGGCCCGCCGTCAGTACGGGCGGTACGAGGACCTGATCGGCGCACCCGCACGTATCAGGGAATTGGCTGGCGGGCTGCTGGAGCATTGGGACGCCCGCAGCACCGAGATGCGGAAGCTGACCGGCCACCCGGGCAAGGGCATGGTGGTGTGCGCCTCCCGCGCGATTGCCGCGCGCTTGTTTGAGGAGGTGATCCGCCGTCGCCCCGAGTGGGCGGGCGAGCGGCATCCCAAGACCGGTCTGTTGACGGACGCCACCGGGCGCGTCCGGGTCGTGTTCACCGGCAACGCAGCCCGGGACACCGAGCAGGTCGCGGACTATGTCCGGACCCCGACCCAGTTGAAGAAGATCCAGGACCGGGTCGTGGACGCGGATGACGAGCTGGAGCTCGTCATTGTCCAGTCGCTCTGGCTGACCGGCTTCGACGCGCCGCCGCTGCACACCCTCTACTTGGACAAGCGGATGCGGGGCGCCGCACTGATGCAGGCCATCGCCCGGGTGAACCGTACCTGGCCCGGCAAACCGTCCGGCCTGGTCGTCGACTTCCAAGGAGTGATACGCGAGATCAAGGAGGCGCTCGCCGAATACTCCCTCCAGGACCAGTCGGACCCGATGCTGGGTGCTGACCTGGCGGGGGCCGTCAAGCTCGTACGGGAGAGCTGCCAGTACATCGTGGAACTGCTGCACGGCTGTGCCTGGCGAGAAATCCTTGCTGCGGGTGGGCCCCGGGCGTATCGCGAGGCGCTCACGGAGGTACTGGAGTTCCTGATCGTCCCGGAACCAGGACTCGGCCCGGACCAGGCGAGCCGCAAGGAACTGTTCATGCATCACGCGAACACACTCCGGCAGGGGTTTTCACTCTGCCCGACCGACAGCCGGGTACAGGACCTGCTGCCGGACATCCGGTTCTTCGAGACGGTCCGCACCTCGCGGGAGAAGTACACGACTGAGGAACGCGCCGAGGGGGGCCTCGCCACCACAGCCGACGTGCAGTTGCTGATCGCCCAGCTCAGTGCCTCGGTTGTGGCCGCCGACGGTGTCGTGGACATCTACGACGCGGCTGGACTCGCCAAACCGGACCTGTCCCACCTTGACGAGTCCGTATTGCGCGACCTCCAGGCTTCCCGGCACCCGAACCTCGCCATCGAGGCGCTGCGGCGGGCCCTGGTGAAGGAGATCAAGGCCGCCCACCCCCGCAACCTCACCCGCCAGGAGACCTTCACCAACCGCGTGAAGGCCGCCATGAACCGTTACACCAACGGGCTCCTGACGGCGGCGGAGTTCATGAAGTTCCTGGTGGAGCTGGCACAGGAGGTGTCGGCCGACCGCGATCGGGCGAAGGGCCTGGGACTGACGGAGGACGAGCTCGCGTTCTACGACGCGCTGGCCGCTGACTCGTCGGCCGTCGAGCAGATGGAGGACACCTTCCTCGCGAAGATCGCACACGAGCTGTACGAGCAGATCAGCAAGGACGTCACGGTCGACTGGAAAGTCAAGGAACAGGCCAGGGACCGGATCATGGCGCGCGTGCTCCGGTTGCTGCGCAAGTACGGTTACCCGCCCGACAAGCAGCCTGCGGCGATCGAGCGGGTACTCAAGCAGGCAGAGGACATGGCGGAGTCGCTGGCGTGACCCCGCCGGGGCTCAGCGCCCATCGGCGACGAACGACTCCCAGGCGCCCGGTGCGAGGGTGAGCACCGTGCCGGCGGGGTTCTTGAAATCCGACGTGGACGGAGGCGGGGTGGGCGGCGACCACCTGGAGGGCGACTCCAGGCAGTCGGCACAGGTCCGCAGGTGTCGCACCTGCTCTGCGTAAATTTGGTCACCGCCGATGCGGTCCATGAGGCTGGCTTCCACGTCATGAAGCTGATGGTCGGAGGCTGGGTTCGCGCCAAGATCTGCTGGCGTGCCATGCGCGCGGCCGCCTGCGGTTCGATCGCATCCGCGTTGGACGCGGGCCTCGGCAGCGGACGCCCCCGCGTAGCGCTCGGTCTGGCGCATCCCCGGCACGATCAGCGTGTCGTATCAGGACGGGGCGACGGCCTCCACCTCTCGCTCCATGGACCCCTCGGCCCCAGGCGACCGAGCGAGCGGCGGCCGGGTGCGCGGCGGTTTAGGCGGGGTCCGCCCGCCACATGACAGGGGGAAGGGCCCGGGTGCGGATGGACGACCCCTTGGGTTCCGGCCGCGCCCGGGCCCTTTCGCTTCCCGGGGCCCTTTTCCACCGTGTCGGTCGGTCGTCGGCGGCGGACCGGGCCTGTCGGTGACCCGTCGGCGGGCTGTCGACGGCCGCCGGGACATTGGAGTCGTTGGGGGCGGCCGGCAACGGCACGGTCCACCAGCAGCGCAACGTCCCGACTGGAGAAGGAAGCCCCATGACCACTGACGTCACGATCATCGGCCCCGGGCTCGGCGGACTCACGCTCGCCCGCGTCCTGCACGTCCACGGAATAGCGGCCACGGTCTACGAGGCGGAGTCCTCCCCGACGGCCCGCGCGCAGGGCGGGCTGCTCGACATCCACGACTACAACGGCCAGCTCGCCCTCGAGGCGGCCGGCCTGATGGACGAGTTCCACGCCATCGTCCTCGAGGGCCGCGAGGCGATGCGGGTCTTCGACCGGGACGGGACCGTCCTGTGGGACAAGGCGGACGACGGCACGGGCGGACGCCCCGAGGTGCAGCGCGGCGAACTGCGGCAGATCCTGCTCGACTCGCTTCCGGCCGGCACCGTCCGGTGGGGGCACAAGGTCAGCGGTACGCGTTCCCTCGGCGGGGGCCGCCACGAGGTGACGTTCGCGGGCGGCGGCTCCGTCGTCACGAGCCTGCTGGTCGGTGCGGACGGCACGTGGTCACGGGTCCGGCCGCTGCTCTCCAACGCCACGCCCGAGTACGCGGGCACGTCGATCGTCGAGACCTACCTGTTCGACTCCGACACCCGGCACCCGGCCGCCGCGGAAGCGGTCGGCAGCGGGATGCTGATGGCGCCCTCGCCGGGCAGGGACCTCTTCGCCCACCGGGAGACCGGGGACGCCCTGCACGCCTACGTGATGGTGACCGAGCCGCTGGACTGGTTCGACGCCATCGATTTCACGGACCCCGCCGCGGCCACCGCGCGGCTCGCCGAGGAGTTCGACGGCTGGCACCGGAACTCACCGCGCTGATCACCGACAGCGACACCGCCCCGGTCCTGCGCCCCCAGTACACCCTGCCGACCGGGCACCGGTGGGACCGGGTGCCGGGGGTGACCCTGCTCGGCGACGCCGCCCACCTCGCGCCCCCGAACGGCGAAGGCGCCAACCTGGCCATGCTCGACGGCGCCGAACTCGCGCAGGCCCTCGCCGCGCACCCCGACGACACCGAGGCCGCGCTCACCGCGTACGAGCGGGCCATGTTCCCGCGCGCGGCCGAGGTCCAGGGCTTCGACGGCTTCGACCTCGAAGGCGCCACGGTCCACGAGATGATCGCCGCGTTCACCGCGCAGGAGCAGGCCCGATAGGCCTGGATCCTGTGGCATGTTCGGGGCATGACGGCACTGGGGGAAGCGGTTCGGTCGGGGGACGTGGAAGCGGTGCGGGAGCTGTTGCGGCGGGGCGCGGACGCCGACGCCGTGGATGCGGACGGGCTGTCGCCGCTGTGCGCGGCGGTCGCGGCGTACGCGTACGAGGTTGCCGCCGTGCTGGTGGAGGCCGGCGCGGACCCCGACCGGGTGCTGCCGGACGGTACGACCCCGCTGCTGCGGGCCGTCGAGGGAGGCTCCCCGGCGACGGTGACGGCACTGCTCGGTGACGACGCCCGCCAGCGGCTGCCGGAGGCGGAGCGGGCACGACTGCTGGAGGCGGCCCGCCAGTGGTACGAGGAGGGCGCGGAGCAGCGGCTGCGGCGGCTGACGGGGGCGGCGGGCCCGGCCGGCGCCGGGTGGGAGCAGGACGCGGAGTACGAGGGAGTCCCGGCGCTCACCCTCGGCGGGCGGAGCGTACGGGCCGGGCACGGCGCGGTCCTGACCCTGCTGGAATGGGAGTTCCGCGTCCTGGCGCCGGTGGAGGAGCTGGTGGCCCGCGGGGTCCGCTCCCCGCGGCGGGACCACGTGGACCGCAATGCCTCGCTCTGGGTCCTGTCGAGCCGCCGCAGCGCGCAGACCTGGGCCGAGGCGGCGGCCTTCCGCCACGACCCGGATCCCCGGCGGCGGGCCTTCGCGGTCGACGTGGTCCGGAACCGGCTGTGGTCGTGGGGCGATACCGCGCACGCGCGTTGGTACGAGAAGGAGTGTCAACGGATCCTCGTCGAGTGGGAGGCCGGGGAAACCGACGCGGACGTACTGGGCCGCGTCCTGGACGCCCTCGTCGAGACGGACGTTCCCGCCCGGGAGGGCATCGGGCTCCGGCGCGCCGGGCATCCGGCCCCGGCGGTGCGGCGCGCGGTACCGGGCCTCTTCGGCCGGCCGCTGTCCCCGGACGCGCGGCGGGCGCTGCGGGAGCTGTGCCGCGACGCCGACGGCGCGGTGCGGGCTTCGGCCGCAGGGGCGCTGGCCGGTGAGGAACCGGGGGAGGAGGAGCTGTCGCTCCTGCCGGACCTGCTGCGGGACACGGACCCGGAGGTCGTGCGTCGGACCGCGTACGCCCTCGGGTCGGTCGGGCACGGCGCGGCGCAGCTCGCGGAGCTGCTGGTGGGGTGCCTGGACGCCGACGATCCGGACATCCGCCTGAGCGCGGCCTACGGCCTGGCGGAACGGGACGACCCGCGCGCCCCGCAGGCCTACGCGAAGGTCGGCCCGCTGGGCCCCGCGTACGAGCACGACCACCGCAGGCGCGGCCTGTGGCGGTGGGAGTCCCGGCGGGGTCCCGGCCGTTCGTAGCGCGCACCCCCGGGGGTCCCGCCGAACGCGGCCGCGCCCCGGCCGCGTCGGGCCCGCGGTGTCGGGCCCGCGGTGGAGCGCGCCCGGGCCTGTGGCATGTTCGGGGCATGACGGCACTGGGGGAAGCGGTTCGGTCGGGGGACGTGGAAGCGGTGCGGGAGCTGTTGCGGCGGGGCGCGGACGCCGACGCGGTGGATGCGGACGGGCTGTCGCCGCTGTGCGCGGCGGTCGCGGCGTACGCGTACGAGGCGGCCGCCGTGCTGGTGGAGGCCGGCGCGGACCCCGACCGGGTGCTGCCGGACGGTACGACGCCGCTGCTGCGGGCCGTCGAGGGAGGCTCCCCGGCGACGGTCGGCGCGCTGCTCTGGTCCAGGGACCTCCCGGACCCGGGCCGACGGCTGCCGGAGGCGGAGCGGGCACGGCTGCTGGAAGCGGCCCGGCGGTGGTACGGGGCCGGGGCGGAAGCGGAGCTGCGCCGCCGGACGGGGGCGCGGGGCCGGGCGGAGACCTCGACGGTGGAAGAGGAGTGGTGCCGGGTCGAGCAGGTCGTGCTCGGCGGTCTGACGGTGCGGGGCGGGCACGGCGCCGTCCTGACCGGACTGGAAGGCGTGTTCGGCGTCCGGGTCCCGCCCGAGGAGCTGATCGCCCGCGCCGTCCGGCACCCCGACGTCTTCCACGTGGACTGGACCGCCTCCCGCGCCCGGCTCGAGGGGGCGCGGGAGGCGGTGACGGCTCTGAGGGACCACCCGTCCTCCCGCCACCGCCTCTTCGCCGCCGACTGGTTGTTCGGCAGGCAGTCCTTCCTGACGGACGACGGGTACCCGCACCACGAGGAGGACCGGGAACTGCTCGCCGCCTGGGCGGACCGGGAGACGGACCCGGTGGTCCTCGCGGCGGTGCTGGCCGCCCTCGACGAACACGAGGTGGAACACCCGCGCCTGGAAGCACTCTCCCTCCGGTACACAGGTCATGCCGATCCCCGGGTGCGCAGGGCGGCGGTGAGCTCTCTGGGCTGGTACGACCGGCCGTTCACGGAAGCGGAGCGCGCGGCCCTGCGCGTCGCGGCGGGCGACCCCGACGACGAGGTGCGGTTCACCGCGGCACTGGCCCTGGCCGTTCAGGGCGGTGACGACGTGGACGCGTACCGGGCCGTCCTCCGCGACCTGGTCCGCGACCCGCGCAGCCCCGTACGGGACGCCGCGGCGGACAGCATGGCGGAATCCGACGACCGCACGGCCGACGCCACGGAGCTGCTGCTGGCCCTCCTGGACGCGGACACGTGGCTGACGCGGATGATCGGCGCCTACGGCCTGGCCCTGCGGGACCATCCGGACACTCCGGCGGCGTACGCGCGCGTGGAGGAGATCGGCCCGCTCTTCTCGCCCGACCACAGGGCGCTGGCGTTCGAGCGGTGGAGGGAGCGCAACGGCCCCGGCGCCTCCTCGCGCGCACCTACCCAGGCGGTCTGAGTACCCGTACGGGTACCGGGCGCCGGGCGGGCGGAGTTGGGTGGTCCCATGACCACCCACGACCTCGCCCACGTCCCCGTTCCCGACGCCGACCGGGACCGCCGGGCCTTCCTGGCCCCGCTGGCCGCCACGCTGCTGACGCTGCCGCTGGCGTTCCTCTCGCTGCTGTACGCGGGGCTGTCGCCGATGGCCTGCGACTCCTGTGACACGGCGGCCGCCCACGCCTTCGACGCCAGCTTCGAGGTCGCCTGGCCCGTGTTCTGGGCGGGGCTGCTGGCCGCGTCGGCCCTGCTGGTGTGGTGCTGGGCCCTGCCGTGGCGCACGGCCAACGCCGCCCGTCGCGTCGGCATCGCGATCGCCGCGCCCGCGGTGGTCCTCCTGAACGCGGCGGTGTTCTGGGCCCTTCTCGACCTGCCGTAGCGAGCGGGCACAGACCCGGGCGGCGGGTGCGGGCCCGGCCGTGAGCCGTCGGGCACCCCCTAGGCTTGTGGCGACTGCTGTCGAAGCTCGAAGAGGCGACTGAAGATGAGTGCGTACGGATCCTTCCCCGGCTCGCGGCCCCGCCGGCTGCGCACCACCCCGGCGATGCGGCGGATGGTCGCGGAGACCAGGCTGCACCCCTCGGACCTGATCCTTCCGGCGTTCGTCCGGGAGGGCATCAGCGAGCCGATCGCCATCTCGGCGATGCCGGGCGTGGTCCAGCACACGCGGGACACGCTGCGCAAGGCCGCCGCGGAGGCGGTCTCGGCGGGGGTCGCGGGCATCATGCTGTTCGGCGTCCCGGCCGACGAGAACAAGGACGCGCGGGGTACGGCGGGCACCGAGCCGGACGGGATCCTGCAGGTCGCGATCCGGGACGTGAAGGCCGAGGTCGGGGACGATCTCGTCATCATGTCCGACCTCTGCCTGGACGAGTACACCGACCACGGGCACTGCGGGGTCCTGGACGAGCACGGGCGCGTGGACAACGACGCGACGCTGGAACGCTACGCGGAGATGGCGCAGGTCCAGGCCGATGCGGGCGTCCACGTGGTCGGCCCCAGCGGGATGATGGACGGCCAGGTCGGCGTCATCCGTGACGCGCTCGACGAGACGGGCCACGAGGACGTCTCCATCCTGGCGTACACGGCCAAGTACTCGTCCGCTTTCTACGGGCCCTTCCGCGAGGCCGTCGGGTCCTCGCTGCAGGGCGACCGCAAGACCTACCAGCAGGACCCGGCGAACGCCCGGGAGTCGCTGCGGGAGCTGGCGCTGGACCTGGAGGAGGGCGCCGACATGGTCATGGTCAAGCCCGCCGGCCCCTACTTGGACATCCTGTACCGGGTCGCGCAGTCCGTGGACGTGCCGGTGGCGGCGTACCAGATCAGCGGTGAGTTCGCGATGATCGAGGCGGCGGCGGAGAAGGGCTGGATCGAGCGCGACCGGGCCATCCTGGAGACCCTGCTCGGCATCAAGCGGGCGGGCGCGGACACGATCCTGACGTACTGGGCGACCGAGGCCGCGGGGTGGCTGCGGGGAGTTTGAGGTGGGAGCGGGGGTGCCGGGGGCCGGAACTGCGGCGGGGCGGGGCGGGGCGGGGCGGGGGCGTTGACGGGGGCTCGGGGGTGGGGTGGGCCTGGGCTGCGGCCTGTCGGGTGCGTTGACAGTTCCTGGGGGCGTCCCGGGAGTCCAGCGTCCTTCCGGGGCGGGCCGCCCCGTCAAGGGCGCTCCCTTCGGTCGCGTCGCTGCGCGATGGCCTTCGGCCACCCTTGACCGACCGGCCCACCCCGGAACGCCACAAGACTCCCGGGATCCCCCCGGAAAAGGGATGCCCTGGGGGTGTGAGGGGGAGGGACGGCCGGATCAGGGATGCCGGTGCCCGGTCCCGCCGGTCAGCCACCGGTTCCAGCGGTCCGGACCACCCGCCTGCCCGGAGGCGGGCAGGCGGGACCCGCAGAACATCCACACGGGGCCCATCGAGGCCCCGCCCCCCTGCTCCGCCCGCCAACCCGCACGAAACGACGACGGGACGGTCCTCCCCCTGCCCTGAGGCGCGTCAGATCGCTACACCGTTGCTCTCGGCATAGCGACTGCGGGCCGGCAGGGGCTGGACGTAGGCCCACGATGTGGCGCTGTGGGTGGGGACATGGACAGATAGTCTGCGCGCAGATAGTCTGTGCGTAGTTGATATCGGACGGGCAAGGGGAGAGTCAGATGTGGGCTTACGAGCACAGCGTTGAGACCAATGCGGGACCGGCGGCGATCTGGGGGCTGTGGGCCGACGTCGAGAACTGGGGGGCCTGGAACGCTGATATCGAGAGTGTTCGGATCAGTGGGGCGTTCGCGCCGGGCGCCGAGATCGTGATGACGCCGGCGGGGCAGGATCCGGTGCACCTGGTCATTGCCGAGGCCGTGGCCGATGAACTGTTCGTGGACGAGGCGCGGTTCGAGGGGCTGCTGCTGCGGACCGTTCACCGCGTGGACGCGGGCGAGCGCCTGCGTTCGCGGGTGACGTACCGGATGGAGATCACCGGGGACGGTGTGGACGAACTCGGCCCGCACATCGGTCCGGCCGTCACGGGGGACTGGCCCGAGACGATGGACGCTCTGGTGAAGCTGGCGCAGGGCTGATGGCCCTCAGCCCCGGCGACAGCCCCGGTTTCCTGCTGTGGCACGCGACGTTGCGCTGGCAGCGCGACATCGCCGCCGCGCTCGGACCGTTGGACCTCACCCACGTCCAGTTCGTCCTGCTCGCCTGCACCTGGTGGATGAACAAGCACGGTGAGCACCCCAACCAGCTCGCCGTGGCCCGCCAAGCCGGTACGGACGTCAAGATGACGTCGCAGGTCCTGCGCGCGCTGGAAGCCAAGGGCTTGATCGAGCGGGAGGTCGACCCCGCCGATACGCGCGCCAAGCGGTTGCGCGTCACCGCCACCGGAGCCGAAGTGGCTCCCCGAGCGATCGCCGCCGTCGAAGCCGTCGACGGCAGCTTCTTCCAACCGGTCGCCCGCGACGAGGCCGTGACCCTACTCAGCCGCCTGGCCCGTCTAGAACCCTGACGGCAGGCCGTCCCCGCCCCCACCGCAGGGTGGGCGCCTGCCTCGACCGCACGATCGGCCTGCTCGACGTCCCACGACGCCCACCGCCCGCAGCGCCGCGTCGTAGGCCCGTGTCCAGCCAGCCCCTGCCGGCCCGCAGTCGCTGTGCCGAGAGCGACTGTGTAGCGATCTGACGCGCCTCAGGGCAGGGGGAGGACCGTCCCGTCGTCGTTTCGTGCGGGTCGGCGGGCGGAGCACCGGGAGGGGGCCTCGATGGGCCCGGGCCAGGTGTCTTGGGGGTCCCGCCTCCCCGGTCTCCGGGCAGGCGGCCCCTCCCGACGGCGGGAACCTTCGGCTGACCGGCGGGACCGGGCTCGACGCATCCCTGATCCGGGGTAGTGGTCACTGTCCTCGCCAGGGCATCCCTCACCCGGGGGGATCCCGGGAGTCTTGTGGCATTTCGGGGTGGGCCGGTCGGTCAAGGGTGGCCGCAGGCCATCGCGCAGCGACGCGACCGGAGGGAGC
>NZ_JBEXOV010000080.1:0-34409 GCF_040611715.1 Streptomyces sp. NPDC006544
AGGTTCTCCATGATCTGCGTGTACGGGACGGAGGCGCCCAGACGGACCACGTCCTCGCCGACCTCCCACTCCCGCAGGAGACCGATGCGGTTCAGGTCCAGAAGGTACTCCGGCCGACGGTGGTCGAAGTTGATCTCGACCATCACATCGGTGCCACCCGCAATCGGCACAGCTGTGGGGTACTCGGCCTTAGCGGCGAGCGCCTCCTCCCAGCTGGCGGGGCGAAGGAAGTCCATGTGTGGCTCTCTTCTTCTCAATCG
This sequence comes from Streptomyces sp. NPDC006544, assembly GCF_040611715.1. Classification (NCBI taxonomy): domain Bacteria; kingdom Bacillati; phylum Actinomycetota; class Actinomycetes; order Kitasatosporales; family Streptomycetaceae; genus Streptomyces; species Streptomyces sp. NPDC006544. The sequence goes on from NZ_JBEXOV010000080.1 coordinate 261, forward strand.
GGTCGTTCACTTCAAGCCAGGAGGCCCACGGGCCCTCGACTGGTCGTTCACGTGCTGTTAACGCGGTGTGGACTCAGTACACCGGCCGCCCCTCCCCCGGGTGCAGTCACCGAAACCATGAAGGAGTTGGCTGACGGCCTCCCTCGTCTTGTAGATTCGTATGAAAGGCAGGATGCGACGACCTGCCCGATTTCCAAGGGCAACATTCGAGACAGATCGGCGGCGACATCATGCGGCTTCGCGCACTGCTGGAGACCGAGGCGCTGGGGCTGCGGCTGCTCGGCGGCCAGGAAGAACTCGACCGGACGGTCCGCGGGGTCATGACGACCGACCTGCGTGATCCCAGCCGATACCTCTCCGGGGGAGAGCTCGTCCTCACTGGCCTGGCATGGAGACGAAATTCAGCCGACTCCGAGCCGTTCGTACGAATCCTCGCCGGCGCGGGCGTGGCCGGGCTCGCGGCGGGCGAGGCGGAGCTGGGTGACATCCCCGACGATCTCGTCTCGGCCTGTCTGCGCAACCGTCTGCCGCTGTTCGCCGTGAACGAGGACGTTGCATTCGCCACCATCACCGAGTACGTCGTGCGCCAGGTCTCGGGAGAGCGGGCGGGCGACCTCGCGGCCGTCGTCGACCGCCACCGCCGCCTGATGACGTCCGGGCCCGCCGGTGGGGGCCCCGACGTGGTGCTCGACCTGCTCACCACCGACCTCGACCTCCGGGCCTGGGTGCTCTCCCCCACGGGCCGGCAGATCGCCGGTGCCGGAGAACCGCTGGCACCGGGCGTCTGCGCGTCACTGGCGGGCGAGCACCTCGCGGCGGTCCGGACGGGCCGCCGGGGCCCGCACCGGATCTCCCTCCAGGGTATGACCTACTCCCTGTTCCCGATCAGGGGACACGGCCGGGGCGGGGCCGGCCAGGCCGTCCCCCGGGACGTGCGCGAGAGCGTGCTCTCCGACTGGCTGCTGGCCGTCGAGGCCGACGCGGGCGACTGGCCGGCCGAGCGGCTGGACCTGCTCCAGGGCGTCACCCAGCTGATCGCGGTCGAGCGGGACCGCCGCGACGCGGCGCGCACGGTGCGCCGCCGCCTCGCCCAGGAGGTGCTGGAGCTGGTCCAGACGGGCGCCCCGCCCGCCGAGATCGCCGCCCGCCTGCGGGTGGCCGCGCCGGTGCTCCTGCCGGGCCTGGGTTCCGCCCCGCACTGGCAGGTCGTCGTGGCCCGGGTGGACTGGGACGGCGGCGACATCGCCGGAGGCCCCGTGGCCCAGTCGGTGCTCGAGGAGATCCTCGTGGACCCCTCGGTCTCCGGGCCGGAGCCCTCGGACCGGATCGCCGTCGCGCACGCCGGGGACGAGGCGATCGCCCTCGTACCCCTGCCCGCACCGGCCGGTGAGCCCGGCGAGGAGAAGGGTCCCGACACCGCCCTGCACGCGGAAACGCTGCTCGCGGCGGTACGCGAGCCCCTGGCGGCCGGGCTCGCCGACGACGGCCGGCTCACGCTGGGCGTGAGCGCGGCCGTGCACTCCGCCGAGGGGCTCCGCGGAGCCCTGGAGGAGGCCCGGCACGCCCGCCGGGTCGCGGCGGCCCGTCCGGGCCGGGTCTGCGCGGCCGGGCACCACGAGCTGGCCTCGCACGTCCTGCTCCTCCCGTTCGTCCCGGACGACGTCCGGCGCGCCTTCACGGCCCGGCTGCTCGACCCGCTGCGGGACTACGACCGCCGCCACCGGGCGGAACTCATCCCCACGCTCGAGGCGTTCCTGGACTGCGACGGCTCGTGGACCCGCTGCGCGACGCGGTTGCACCTGCACGTCAACACGCTGAGGTACCGGGTCGGGCGAATCGAGCAGTTGACGGGGCGGGACCTTTCCCGGCTCGAGGACAAGCTCGACTTCTTCCTCGCCCTGCGGATGAGCTGAGGCTCCGCGCCTCCTGACCGGCCGGGGAGCCGGTCGGGATCCGGTACAGCTCCCCTCGGCGGCGGGTCGGGGCCGAGCGGGGCCGACTGATGATCCGTCCGGACTTTGTGAAAGAGTTCACCCGACCCCTTGGCCGAACCCGCCGATCCGTGCTCTCATTTCGCCCCAGGGCTCAACGACGTGCTGCTTGGTTGCTTTGGGGAGGGCAATGTGGCGGATACCGCCATGTCCGGTGCCGGAACTACCGGGGGAGACGACCCCCTCCAGCGGGCGATATGGCGGCTGCGCTCGCGCGGCTGTTGGACCGACGCGGCGGCCCTGCTGACGCCGCACTTGCACGATGCCGGAGCCGCCGTTCAGCGCACCGGGCTGCTGGTCGAACGCTGCCTGTTCACCGGGCAGGGATGGGCCGAGGCCGAGGACGCGCTGCGGATCGCCGAGGCGGTGGCCCGGGACGACGACGACCGGGGCGCGGCCGCGTGCGAACGCGGCCACCTGGCGTACGCGGCGACCGTGCTCGGCGTCCGCGACCGAGCGGACGAGGCCCGCTCCGCGCTGGGGCGGGCGGCGGCGCTGCTCACTCCGGGATCGCGGACCCGGCCGCTGCTGGACTTCCGGCGGGGCCTGGTCGCGGAGCACCTGGCCGACGCCCCGCAGTCCGCGCTGCCCGCGTACCAGCGGGCCCACGCCGGGGCGCTCGTCCACGGGGACACCCTCCTGCTGTCCTTCACGTGGCGCCACCTGGCGGCGCTGGCCCTGCGGGACGGGGAAGTGGCCGAGGCCCGCAAGGGCTTCGCGGAGTCCCTGCGCATCCGCGAGGACCTGGGCTTCCTGGTGGGCACGGCCCCGGCGCTGGCGGCCCTGGCGGAAGCGGAACCGGAGCCGGAGGCGGCCCGCCTGCGGGCCGAGGCCCGCAGGCTGTTCCACCTCCTGGGCGGCATCCCCACGTGGCTCGCCGACCAGCTCCACCCGGCCGTGCCTTCCTGACGCCGGGATCGTCCTGCGGGCGGTCCGGCCCCGCCGGACGGCCCGGTCCCAGGGGATCCCGGGGACGGACGGGCCCGGGCGGCGGCGCGGCCGGCCCCGCCGGCAGCCACCGGCAGCCGCCGCCGCGAGCACCGCGTCACAGGACGAAGTGGGACCGGATCAGGGATTCGGCGAGGGGGACGTCCCCCTCGGTCAGGGCGTCGAGCAGGGCCACGTGCTCCGCCGCGTCGGCGGCGAGGGCGCGGGCCCGGAGGTTCGAGGGGCCCGGTTCGGGCCACTGGGCGCGGCGGTGGAGGTCGGCCGCCACGAGCAGGAGCTGTCCGTTGCCCGCCAGCCCCAGCACCGCCCGGTGGAACGCCCGGTCGGCCTCCGCGTACCCCGCGTGGTCCCCCGACGCCGCCGTCCGCACCGCGGCCAGCGCCGCCGGGCGCAGCTCGGCCCACGTCGCCCGATCGGCCGTACGGGCCAGCCGCAGCATCACCGGGACTTCCAGCAGCGCCCGGACCTCGGCCAGTTCGGCCCGCTCGACCGGGGTCCGGGTCAGCACCCGGAAGCCCCGGTTCGGCAGGCATTCGACCGCGCCTTCCAGCGCCAGCTGCTGCATCGCCTCGCGCACGGGCGTCGCCGAGACCCCGAACCGCTCCCCCAGGGCGGGGCCGGAGTAGATCTCCCCGGGGGCGAGCCTGCCGTCGAACAGCGCCGCGCGCAGCGCGTCGAGGACCTGTCCGCGCACCGAATGGCGGGACACCTTCCGCGTCTGCTGTTCGGGAACCCGGGCTCGGGCCGTGTCACGCACTCGGTCCTCCTACGGGTCAAGGCCTGACCAGAGGGTATCCCGAACCCGCCGGAGGTCGAGTAAGGTAAGGCTAACCTGTTAACGATCGTGTGATTCGGTGGTCCCACCATGACCGTCATGGCCGTCAGCCCCGCCAGTGCGCCCGCCCCGGACGGCTCTCCCCCGGCGGACGCCTACGCACGGCTGACCCGGGCCTACGGCGGCCTGCGCGTCACCGAGCTCGCCGCCCACGAACCCTCCCCCCGCGGTGCGGGGTGGGTCGGCGCGGAGGAGCTCGCGGCGGGCGGCGAGGCCCTCGACGCGTTCCTCGCGTGGGACGACGCCCAGGTGCTGCGCGACTACGGGAGCCGGGCCCGGCCCGACGTGGTGGCGGGCTTCGGGCTGCACCGGTACGCGTGGTCCGCGTGCCTGCTGATCACGGCGCCCTGGTTCCTGGACCGCCGCGTGCCCCTGCTGCCCCCGGACGGCGTGTCCTTCCACCGGACCCAGGGCCGGATGGCCGTCCGCGCGGAGTCCTTCGCCTGCCTGCCGGACGATCCCGCCGCCGCGCTCCCCGGGGCGCGGGTCGTCCCGGACGAGGAGGCGCTGCGCGAGGAGGTGCGGGCCGCGGTGGCCCGGCACCTCGGGCCGGTGCTCGAGGGCTTCGGCCCACGCCTGCGGCGCGGCCGGCGGGCCCAGTGGGGCATGGTGACCGACGAGGTCGTCGAAAGCCTCTGGTACATCGGCCACCTGCTCGGCGAGGCCGAGGAGCGGCGGGCCATGCGCGAACTGGAGCTGCTCCTCCCCGGCACGACCGCCCCGTACACGGGCGGCGCCGGCTTCCGCCGCCTCGTGGGCCCGGACGGCCGGGAGCTGCCCACCCGCGACCGGGCGAGCTGCTGCTTCTTCTACACGATCCGCCCCGAGGACACCTGCGTGACCTGCCCCCGCACCTGCGACGCGGACCGCGTGGCGCGCCTGACGGAGCAGGCGGCCACGGCCGCCTGACCTCGTGGCGCCGCGCCCGCGCCGGCGGGTCCGGCCGGGCCCCTCCACCGATGGCCGAGCCGGCCGCCGTCGGCACACTGCCACCACCCCACTCACCCACTCACGCGGGGGCGCCACATCGCCTCCGTCGCCTGAACCCACCCGTCCGGCTGACCGCGAATCGAACTCAACTCGGTACTCACGAGCATGAGTTCGAATCCCAACACCCTATCCGGCGGGCTCCACCCCCCGATGGCGTCCACTTGACCCGAAACCCGCGTGTACCGCGCACCGGCTGCGCCACTATGGCGCCCGGAAAGCCGCACCGGCCACAAGCCGAAGAGCCGCATACGCGAGGCAAGGACATCCGCATGAGACTGACCGACATATCGCTGGACTGGCTGCTGCCCGGCAGCCTGCTGATCCTGGGCGTACTTGCGGCAGTGGCGGTGCTGGCCCGGGGCAAGCGCGAAGGCGACAAGGCCGCGGCGGCCGAGGACAGCTGGGAGCGCAGCGAGGAGCGGCGGCGGCGCAAGGAGGCCGTCTACGGGACCGCCTCCTACGTGCTGCTGTTCTGCTGCGCGGCGGTCGCCGCCGCGCTCTCCTTCCACGGACTGGTCGGCTTCGGCCGGCAGAACCTCAACCTCTCCGGCGGCTGGGAGTACCTGGTCCCCTTCGGCCTCGACGGCGCCGCCATGTTCTGCTCGGTGCTCGCCGTCCGCGAGGCCAGCCACGGCGACGCCGCCCTCGGCTCGCGCATGCTGGTCTGGCTGTTCGCGGGCGCGGCCGCCTGGTTCAACTGGGTGCACGCCCCGCGCGGCATCGGCCACGACGGGGCTCCGCAGTTCTTCTCCGGCATGTCGCTCTCGGCGGCCGTGCTCTTCGACCGCGCCCTGAAGCAGACCCGCCGGGCCGCCCTGCGCGAACAGGGCCTGATTCCGAGGCCGTTGCCGCAGATCCGGATGGTCCGCTGGCTGCGGGCCCCCCGCGAGACCTTCGGTGCCTGGTCGCTGATGCTGCTGGAGGGGGTGCGCACCCTCGACGAGGCCGTGGACGAGGTCCGCGAGGACAAGAAGGAGAAGGAACAGGACCGGCACCGCAGGCGCGAGCAACACCGTCTGGACCGGGCGCACATCAAGGCGCTCGGCCGGCAGAACCGGGCGTTCGGGCGCGTGGCCCGTGCCCGCCAGGTCGACATGCCGGGGCTGGCCCCCGGAACGGGCTCCGCGCCGGTCGGCGCGGAGCCGGCCATAGCGGACGCGGGTCAACTGCCCCTGCGCCGCCGGCCCTCCCTGCAGGCCGTGACGGGAGCGGACACCGCCGAGGCGGCCGGTAGTTCCCGGACGGTGGACCTCACCGCCGAGGACGACACCCAGACGCTCCCCCGGCTCGACTCGCTGGAGCGCAAACTGAAGGACCTGGAGCAGCAGTTCGGCTGACCGTGCCCCGGAGCCGGGAGCAGCCGCGCACCGCAGCCGCGGATGTCCGGACTTCCCGACTTCCGGCGCGGGTCCCGCCCGACCCTCAGGCGGAACCCGCATCGGTCCTGCTGTCCAGTTCGAACCACACCACCTTGCCCCCGCCCAGCGCCGGTGTCAGCGCGTCCACGCCCCAGGCGTCGGCCAGTTCCTCCACCAGCACCAGTCCCCTGCCGTGCGTACCGTCGTCGGCGGACGGTACGTGCGGCCGGGGCCTGCGGGCGGCGTAGTCCCGGACCTCCACCCGCAGGCGGGCGCGGGCCAGGGTCGCGGACACCTCAGCACCCTGATCGGTGTGCACGAGGGCGTTGGTGACGAGCTCGGTGACCAATAACTCGGCGACGTCGGCGGCCTCGAGCCGGCAACGGTGGCGCATCAACTCCCGCAGCGCCCTGCGGACTTCTCCCACGGCCCTGAGGTCCGCCCGGCGCACGCTGCGGGTGATCCCCGCCGGGTCCACCGCTCCCCCGTCCGCGGCCGCCGGTTCACGCGCCACCGGCCGCCCTCTCTTCCACGGCTTCCCGGTCTTCGCCCTCACCCGCACGGCGATGTACCTCCCCGTATGACCCGCTGCCGGACGGCCCGCCTCTCGAACAGGCCTACGGGATGCATGCCCTCTGAGAAATTCCGCACGCCTACGGGCTCAGGGGCGCGGCACGTTGCGGAGGTTGGATCGAGCCATCTGGAGCATCCGCCCGACCCCGCCGTCCAGCACGATCTTGCTGGCCGACAGTGCGAATCCGGTCACCATCTCGGCGCTGATCTTCGGCGGAATGGACAGCGCGTTGGGGTCCGTGACCACATCCACCAGGGCGGGTCCCTTGTGCTTGAACGCGTCCTTCAAAGCCGCCGTGAGCTGCTTGGGCTTCTCGACGCGGACGCCGTACGCCCCGGCCGCGCGGGCGACCGCCGCGAAGTCGGGATTCTTGTTCGTCGTTCCGTAGGAGGGCAGGCCGGAAACCAGCATCTCCAACTCGACCATTCCGAGCGATGAGTTGTTGAAGAGGACCACTTTGACGGGGAGGTCGTACTGCACCAGGGTGAGGAAATCTCCCATCAGCATGGAGAAGCCGCCGTCGCCCGACATCGACACCACTTGACGTCCGCGATCGGTGAACTGAGCGCCGATGGCCTGCGGGAGGGCGTTGGCCATCGAACCGTGGCTGAAGGAGCCGATGATGCGGCGCTTGCCGTTCGGGGAAAGATAGCGCGCCGCCCAGACGTTGCACATGCCCGTGTCGACGGTGAAAACGGCGTCCTCGTCGGCCAGTTCGTCGAGGACGGAGGCCACGTACTCGGGATGGATGGGCGTGTGCTTCTCCACCTTCCGCGTGTACGCCTTCACCACGCCCTCCAGCGCGTCCGCGTGCTTCTTCAGCATCCGGTCGAGGAAGCGGCGGTCCGATTTGGCCTTGACGCGGGTGTTCAGCGCGCGCAGGGTCTCCCGTACGTCGCCCCAGACCGCGAGGTCCAGCTTGGAGCGGCGGCCCAGGTGCTCGGGCCGGATGTCCACCTGGACGATCTTCACGTCGTCGGGCAGGAAGGCGTTGTAGGGGAAGTCGGTGCCGAGCAGGATCAGCAGATCGCATTCGTGCGTGGCCTCGTAGGCCGCGCCGTAGCCGAGCAGCCCGCTCATGCCGACGTCGTACGGATTGTCGTACTGGATCCACTCCTTGCCCCGCAGCGCGTGCCCGACCGGTGCCTTGACCCGGGCGGCGAACTCCATCACCTCGGCGTGCGCGCCGGCGGTGCCGCTGCCGCAGAACAGCGTGACCCTGTCCGCCTCGTCGACGAGCCGGACCAGCTTCTCGATCTCCCCGTCGCCGGGCCGCACCGTCGGCCGGGCGGTCACCAGGGCGTGCTCGATGCTCTTCTCGGGGGCGGGCAGGCCGGCGATGTCTCCCGGCAGGGAGATCACGCCGACCCCGCTGCGGCCCACGGCGTGCTGGATGGCGCTCTGCAGCACCCGCGGCATCTGCTCGGGGTTGGAGATCAGCTCGCTGTAGTGGCTGCACTCGGTGAACAGCCGGTCGGGGTGGGTCTCCTGGAAGTAGCCGAGGCCGATCTCGCCGGAGGGGATGTGCGAGGCCAGCGCGAGGACCGGGGCCATCGAGCGGTGGGCGTCGTAGAGACCGTTGATGAGGTGGAGGTTGCCGGGGCCGCAGGAACCGGCGCAGGCCGCGAGGGTCCCGGTGATCTGGGCCTCGGCTCCGGCCGCGAAGGCGGCGGTCTCCTCGTGGCGGACCTGGATCCAGTCGATGCCGCCGGTCCGGCGGATCGCGTCCACGACGGGATTCAGGCTGTCCCCGACGACTCCGTACATCCGCCGCACGCCGGCGCGCACGAGGATGTCGACGAATTGCTCCGCCACGTTCTGCTTGGCCATGGGGGAAACGCCCTTTCCGGTTCGGCTCTGCCGTCTGCGCCTCCCATCCATGCACGGTTCGCCCGGTCATGCCTCCCAGACGGCGGCGGCCGTGCGGTCGTCGGCGTAGCCCTTGAGGCGGAGCTGGACGTCGGCGAGGAAGGCCGCGAGACCAGGCGGGGGTCCCTCGGACCAGCGGGCGGCGAGCTCGGCGGACAGGGGCTGCTCCTCGCGCATCGGCTCGGCGAGGCCGCCGGAGCACAGGAGCAGGGTGTCGCCGGGGCGGGCCACGGAGGCCCGGAAGCGGAACCCGGTCTCCGTCGGCGGCGCCGCCTCCTCCTCCAGATCGCTCCACTGTCCGCCGCGCAGCCGGAACAGTCCGCCCGGGCCCGCCCCGAAGCAGACCCGGGTGTGGCACCCGGGATCGACCGGCAGCAGCACCCCGCGCAGCCCGGTCGTGCAGGCGTCCTCCGCGAGGCCCAGCTCGGCGGCGCGGGCGCGCAGCCGGCCGTAGCCCCGGTCGACGAGCCGCTGGAGTCCGGAGCGCAGGGCGTCGCGCCGCCCGGCGCGGATGTCCTCGGCCAACCGCTCCTGGCTGCGCCCGACGGCGCCGGCGACCAGGCGGCACATCTCGGCCGCGGCCGCCGCGGCGCCGGGCGCGGCCCGGTCCCCTCCGGCGAGCACGACCAGGACGAGGGCATCGGGTCCGCTGCCGAAGCGGGCGGTGAGCAGGAAGTCCCTCCGGGACTCGCCGCGGAACCGGGCGGAGTCCCCGCGCAGCGAGGCGGCGCGCAGGGTGTAGCCGCCGTACTGGGCCCCCTCGAGCACCGTGTCGGGGGTCAGCGCGTCGATCCCGGCCGGATCGGCGGCGGGCAGCGCGACGGGCTCGGCGGCGTAGGTGGGCGGCCGGTCCCCGAGGTGCGTGACCACTGGCCGTGGGGGGAGGGGGTACCGGAGCCCCGACGGGTCCGCCGGATCCCGGTCCGCCGGCCCGGCTGACGCGGCTGACCCGGCTGCTCCGGCTGCTCCGGCTGCGAGGCCGGGACCGGTGCGGGACCCGCCGCCGTCCACGCCGGATCGGGGCGCCCCTTCGGATCCGGCGGGAGCAGCGGACCCCGCCGATTCGGCGGGTCCGGCCGCTCGGCCCTGGCCGGCTGCGTCGGAGGGTCCGCCGAGCCGGCCCTCACCGTCGAGCCGGCGCCGGCTGTCGTTCGCGCCCGATCCATCCGGTCCGCCAGGTCCGCCCGGTCCGGGCTGATCGCTCCGACCGGCGAGTCCGCCCGGTTCGGCCCGGCCGGCCGCCTGCGGTAGGGAGCCGGAGCCTCGCTCCGGACCGGCCGAGCCCCCCTGCTGGGGAATCGGCACCACGGCGGGCGCGTCGTCCCCCAGCCTCCAACCCCGGGCGGACAGTTCCTCGGGGTCGTCGGCCGGCAGCGCGGGCGGGACGGCGACGTCCCCCAGCGCGTACCAGGTCTGCCCGCCCTCCCGCGGGTCCCGCGGCGGCGGCAGCAGCGACCCGGCGGATGCGGGGCCCGGCTCGGGCTCGGGCTCGGGCTCGGCGTACTCGGGCCCGGACTCCGGCTCCGCGTTCCCGGGCCCGGGATCGGAGGCGGTGTACACGGGCCAGGGCTCGGACACGGGGCCGGGGCCCAGATCGCGGTCAGAGCCGGAGCCAGGCCGAGGACCAGGGACAGAGCCGGGGCCGGACCGAGGACCGAGGACAGAGCCGGGGCCGGACCCAGGACCGAAGGCAGAGCTGCGCCCCGGCTCGGGCCCCGAGCCGGGGCCGCCCGACTCGGGACCGGAACCAGAGCCGGTCCCAGGGCCGGCGACTGCGGCACGGCCGGGCCCGGGCTGCCCGGAGCCGGGCCCGGGCCCGGAGTCGGGGTCCGGCCCCCGCGGCGGATCGGAGGCCCCCGCAGGGGCCGACGCCGGGGGCCCCGCGGCCGGTTCCGTCACCAGGACCGCCGCCGAGCGGAAGCGGTGGTCCAGCGTGTCCCGGGGATCCGGTTCCGGTCCCGTCTCGGGGTCCTCGTAGAGCTTCTGCCACCAGTCTTCCGCGCCCGCACCCGCACCCTGCTGACTCATGCCCCTCATTCTCGGGCTCCCGACGGGACGGAATCCGGCGAACTCACGAAAAGGGAGGGTCCATCGGACCGCCGTCCGATGGACCCTCCCCCTTTCAGCCGTACGACCTAGCGAATGTCGTACGCCCGCGCGACCGTCTGGGTGACGGTAGCGCCGTTCACGTCGGTCAGCTCGACCTTGAGCATGACCTGCCGGCCGGCGGCCCCGGCGTGGTCCACGGTCGCGGTCCACCGCCCGCCCTGCTCGCCGGCCTTCGCCTCGGTCCAGTGCTCACCGTTGTCGTACGAGTACGACAGCGCGGCGGACCTGAGCGCGCCGGGCGCGTAGCCCGCGTGCCCGCTGACCCCGAGGGTGATCTTCTGGCCGTCGGCCGCGGCCAGCGTCTTCATCCCGTCCAGCGGGGCCGAGATCCGCGGGAAGAGGATCGGCAGCGCCTGCGAGTACTGCGCCGCGTCCAGCTTCGAGCGGAAGGTCCAGGTGGTGCGGATCGCCGAGGAGCGCTGCCAGGTGCGGGCCGGCTGGCCGAACTTCTCCAGCTGCTGGGTCAGTTGGTACGTGGCTTCCCCGGCCGGGACCTCGAAGACCCCGGAGGGGTAGCCGCTGTCGCCCATCGGCTCGCCGTCGCGCTCGAGCGAGACGTTGCCGAGGTCACCGAAGCCGCCCTGCTGCGCGTAGTGCCCGCTGTCGCCCCACATCGCGGAGCTGAACCCGATCAGGTTGCCCTGCCGCTCGGCGGCCAGCTGCTCCTTGCCCGCGGTGTCGCGCGACGCGACCGGGCCGACGACCCCGTCGTACCAGTTCTCGGCGCGCCGGGATCCCGCCCCGTACGTGCGCTGCCGGTCGGTCATGAACTCGCCCCAGGGGAAGCTGCTGGCGACCAGGTGCTCCCAGGCCGTGTCCCCGGCGGAGTAGAACTCGGTGCGCCTGCCCGGCACCGCGACGGTGTCGATGCTGCCGAAGAACACGGCGGTCCCGAGCGGACGGTAGGCCCCGGTGATGTCGACGAAGTCGGCCGCGACGCCCATCGACCCGTAGGCCGACTCGACGGCGCCGAGCTCGCGGTCCCGCACCCGGTAGGTCCGGTCGCCGTGCACCGGACCCTTCTCGATCTGGGCGAGGTTGTAGACGTACGGGCTCTTCGCGCTGCCCTTCCAGTTCAGCGTGACCCCGCCCTGCGGCGCCGCGGCCAGCTCGGCCAGCAGGGCCCGTGCCTCGCCCGCCTCGATGGACATGGCCGGGAGCGATCCGCCCGCGTAGCCGGTGAAGCCCTGCCAGCGGCCGGGTGCGTCGCGGTGGGCGAGGACGGCCTTGGCCCCGGCCGCCCTCGCGTTCTGCGCGGCCTCGTAGAGCGAGGCGTCGGCCGTCCTCACCAGCACGATCGCGTCCTTGGCGGCGATGGCGGCGAGCTCCTGCGGCGTACCCGTGCCCGCGTCGACGAGCGGTGCGCTGCCGGTGCCGTCGAGGTTGTCGCTGCCGGTGGAGGCGGTGATCGGGTGCAGGAGCGGGCCGCCGTTCGCCTTCAGCTCGGAGAGCAGCGGCGCGGCCGCCCGCCAATAGCTGCCGAACTCGAACGCGCCGTCCTTCGCCTTTCCTTCGACGGAGGCGTAGTAGCCGCGGACGGTGCGCCCGCCCATGGCGGTGCCGGCGTGCAGCCAGACCTCGTCCCAGGAGCGGGAGAAGGCGAGGGTGGTGCTGCGCGCCTCGGTCGGCCGGTCGGTCTCGATGCTCAGCCGGGCGGCCTTGCGGGCGTCCAGCACGATCACCGTGTCCTTCTTGACCTCCGTCTGCGGACGGCCGAGGTAGGTGATCGAGTCGGTCATCGTGGCGTTCTCGCCGGCGTCGGGGGTGGCGACGAAGGCGGAGAGGAAGTACGCGCCCGGGCGGACCCGGTAGACCTGGTCGACCGCGCCTTCGTTGAAGCGGCGGCTGCCGGTGGCGTCGTCGGTGCCGATCACGTCCAGCGAGGACGGGCCGGCGGCCGGCTTGCCGTCGCGGTCGACGAGCTTGACGCGCAGGGTGACCGTCTCCGGCTCCACGTAGAGGGAGAACGGGGTGGAGACGTGCACGCCGTTCGCCGTGGCGACGACGCGGCCGGTGACGTCACCGTACTGGGAGCGCTCCAGCTTCACGGAGGGGTCCAGGGCGAGCGGCACCTTGACGGTGGCGCCGGCCGGGACGGTGACGGTGCGCCGGTCCAGACGGGCGACCTGGCCGCGGACGGCGGAGCCGTCGTTGCCGGTGACCTTCTCGACGGCGAGGTTCAGCGTGACGGGCCCGCCGCCCGTGTTGGTGTACGGGACTTCGACGCTGCCGCGGTCGCTGCGGTCCTGCGGCCAGGCGTAGGCGCCGCCCTGGAGCGAGGAGGCGCCGGTGACGGTGGTGTCGAGGGCGGCCTTGACGTCGAGGCGGCCGCCGCCGGTCTCCCGTACGTCGCCCGCGATCGCGGTGTTCGCGGATCCGACCAGCGCGGCCTTGATCTGCTGCGGGGTCCAGTCGGGGTGGCGCTGCTTGACGACGGCGGCGGCGCCCGCGACGTGCGGGGTGGCCATCGAGGTGCCGGACATGGACTGGTACGCGTACACCCCGCGGCCGCCCATGGCGGCGGCGGAGATCCCGACGCCGGGGGCGGCGATCTCGGGCTTGAGGGTGTGCTGCGTTCCGGCCGGGCCGCGGCTGGAGAAGGGGGCGGTCGTGTCGTCGCGGTCGACGGCGCCCACGGTCAGCACGCTGGGCGCGCACCCGGGCGAAGAGACGGTGTTGTCGCCCGGGCCGGAGTTTCCGGCGGCGATGACGAAGAGCGTGTTGCCGCTCCGGGCCAGGGCCTCCGTCGCGGCGGCCATCGGGTCGTCGCAGGACAGCTGGGAGGGGTCGCCGAGGCTCATGGAGACGACGTCGGCCTTGCTGTCCACGGCCCACTGCATGCCCGCGATGATCCACGAGTCCAGGCCGTAGCCGGAGTCGTTGAGGACCTTGCCGCTGAGCAGCTGGGCGCCGGGGGCGACACCCCTCTTCGCTCCGCCGCTCTCGGCGCCGGAGCCGCCGACGGTGGAGATGGTGTGGGTGCCGTGGCCCTGGCGGTCCTCGGCCGTGTCCGAGTCGGTGAAGTTCTTCGCCTCGGCGATCCGGCCCTTGAGATCGGGGTGTTCGAGGTCGGTGCCGGTGTCGAGGACGGCGACCCTGGTGCCCGTGCCGTCGAATCCGGCGGCCCACGCGGCGGTCGCGTTCACCTGCCGGGTGGAACGCTCCAGGTTCGCCCGGACCTTGCCGTCCAGCCACAGCTTCTTCAGCGGGGCGGAGGCCGCGGACCGGGTGTGGGCGTTGGTGGCGCTGCCGGTGACGACGGCCCAGAACTCCGCGGCCTTCGCCTTGTCGGCGGCCAGCGCGACGCCTCCGATGGAGCCGAGGACGAGGGACTGTTCGGCGCCGCGCGGGACCGGCGGGGCGCTGCGCGCGACGCGCGCGGAGTCCTCGTACACCGCGATGAGCGGAAGCTTCCCGGTGTGCGCGTCGTCGTAGCCCTGCCGGATCAGGCCGGTGACGTTGAAGAGTTCCTCGTCGGCCCTGCCCGCGGCGATCGCCTCGACGGCGCTCTCGGGGTAGACGTACAGGTCCTTGCCCGACTGGCGGGTCTGCACGACCGGTTGCGAACCGTCCTCGCGGGGCATCGCGGTGGCGGCGGTGCGGCCGGCCGCGTCCGTGGAGACCAGGACGCGGTCGCCGGTGACCAGGGTCACCGTGACGGGGGTGGTGGGCTGCTTCGCGGCCGCCTCGCTCCCCGTGAGGGGTCTGTTCGCCGTTCCGCTACCCGCTCCGGACGCCCCCTCTCCCGGCTGTGCCGTGGACGGACCCACGGCGGTGACGGCCAAGGCGGCCGCGAGGGCCGCTCCCAGTGCCGTACGCGATATCGGGCGCATCGCTCTCCCCAGATGAATTCCGGCCAACCACTTCGATGCGCGGCGAAATCGCCCCGTAAATGGCTGCGGGCCAGCGGATATTGGTGCTGCGGTGGCGTCACCTTGGCAGAGAGGCGGGGGGTACGGCGATGATGTCGCAGGCGGGTTTGCGCCGTGGCCGCTTCCCGCCAGGAACGGCGCCGAGAGAGTTTGGGGTGGGACGCGATGCTGGGAGCGATAGGTCTCGACGAGGGACAGGAGTCCGCCTACCGCGCGCTGGTCGCGCTGGGCGCGGCGGAAATACCCGATCTCGCGCACCGGTTGACGCTGCCCCTTCAGCAGACGGAGCGGGCCCTGCGCCACCTGGAACGGCACGGGCTCGCCGCCCAGTCCTCCGCCCGGCCCGGCCGGTGGGTGGCCGCCCCGCCGGGAGTGGCGCTGGGCGCGCTGCTCACCCAGCAGCGGCACGAACTGGAGCAGGCGGAGCTGGCGGCGGTGCTGCTGGCGGAGGAGTACCGGGCGGAGGCCGCCGAACCGGCCGTGCACGACCTGGTGGAGGTGGTCACGGGCGCGAGCGCGGTGGCGCACCGTTTCCACCAGCTCCAGCTGGGCGCGACGGAGGAGGTGTGCGCGCTGGTCACCGGCCGGCCGCAGGTCGTCGCCGCCACGGACAACGAGGCGGAGGACCGGGCCTCCGTACGGGGCGTGGCGTACCGGGTCGTCATCGAACGGGAGGTGCTCGCCGGGCCCAGCGGGATCCGCGAGGCCTCGACGGCGCTGGCGCGCGGCGAGCACATCCGGGTGACGGCCGAGGTACCGACCAAACTGGTGATCGCCGACCGGACGCTCGCGATGGTTCCGCTGACGGCGCGGGGCGCGGAGCCGGCGGCGCTGGTCGTGCACGCGTCGGGCCTGCTGGAATCCCTGAGGGCCCTCTTCGAGGCGGTCTGGCGGGAGTCGCTGCCGCTGCGGCTGGGCTCCACGGGCGCCCCGGAGGAGGGCGACGGCGCACCCGACGCCACGGACCTGGAGATCCTCACGCTGCTCCTGGCGGGCATGACGGACGCGAGCGTGGCGAAGCACCTGGAGCTGGGCCTGCGGACGGTCCAGCGGCGGGTGAAGGGCCTGATGGAGCTCTCCGGGGTCACGACGCGGCTCCAGTTGGGCTGGCACGCGTACGAACGGGGCTGGGTGGCCCGGTAGCCCCGCGTCGGGCAGGCTGAGCAGATGGATCTGCCTCCGCTGCTCCTGATGGGGCTGGTGCTGCTGCTCGGAGTGGCCGGGGTGCTGGTCCCGGGCCTCCCGGGGACCTGGCTGGTGTGGGCCGGGGTGCTGTGGTGGACCCTGCACGAGCAGTCGTCCGCGGCGTGGACCCTGCTGGCCGCCACGACGGCCCTGCTGTTGGTGGTGCAGGTGGTGAAGGGGCTGCTGCCGCCGCGCCGGCTCCGGGGAGTGGGCGTCACCAGCCGGATGGCGGCGTACGCGGGCGCGGGCGCGGTCCTGGGCTTCGTGCTGGTGCCGGTGGTGGGGGCGGTCCCGGGTTTCGTGGGCGGGATCTACGTGTGCGAGCGGCTGCGGCTCGGCTCGGACGGCGAGGCGCGGACCTCCGTCCGGGCGGTGATGCGGGCGGTGGGGACGAGCGTGCTGGTGGAGCTGTTCGCGTGCCTGCTGGTGGTGGGCGCGTGGGTGGGGACACTGCTGTGGGCCTAGGACCCGTACGGGGTCCGGCGCGGGACCGGGCTCGGACGAAGGCGGGGCAGACGCACGCGCGGGGCGGGTACCGAACCGGCCGCGGGGGCGGGCCGGCTGTCGGCCCTCCCTATGCTGACGGCATGAAGATCACCGAGCGGACCCTTACGGAGGCCTGGCAGCGGACGGCCGCGCGGCACCCCCCGCTGCACGAGGTCGGGCTGCCGCCCGTGGCGCTCTCGGACGACGAGCTGGAGGAGTGCGCCGAGCGCGCCGAGGAGGCGGGGGACGACGGCCTGTGCCTGCTGCTGGACGAGGACGGCACCGTACGCGGCCGTCACGGCCCCTACCGGGAGGTCTTCGCCACCCGCGACCTCGAACAGGCCCTCTACCTCATCGCCGAGGCCGCGATGCGGCGGCGCGGCGGCGGCCTCGGGGAGGTGGCCGACGCGCTGGACCGGATCGATCCGGTGTGGGGCAGGCGGTTCCGCAGCGGGGGCCTGGACGACGCGGGGACGGTCGAGGCGTGCGGGCGCGACCCGCTGGAGGGGCTCGCCTGGATAGCCAGGTCCTGGCGCGAGCAGGACCCGTACACGACCCTCGCCTTCTTCCGCGCCGCACCGGGGCAGACCGTGGACGCCGAGCGGCTGGCCCTGCTGTACGGGGCCGACCCCGGGCAGGTTGCGGCCGGCACGCGTCTGAAGGACCTGCGGGCCGTGGACGGCGGCCGGGCCCACTGGGACCGCCACGGGGAGAGCTGCTGTTTCGGGGAGGCGGGCGGGTGGACGTTCCTGCTCTACCACGACACGCCGACGGGGTCCTTCGCCGACGAGGAGGCGTACGCGGCGCTCGGGATCAGGGAGACCGTGCGCCTGACCGCCACCTCCGCGAAGGCCATCTACACCCTCGACTACGAGCGGGACGGCCGCCGCGTCGACGACGGCTGGGGCATCCTGGAACTGATCTGGTACGAACGCGGCCGCGCCCCCTATCTGCGGGGCGGCGAACTGGACTTCCTCAACGCGGCCGTGCGCCGTGCCGAGCTGGACCATCCCGGACTGACCCACACGTTCGAGCTGTACTTCCACGCCTTGGAGCAGTCCCTCGGCCTTCGTCTGCCGCGCCAGGACTTCGCGGACGGCGAGGTGCGGGCCGCGTACTGGGCCGGGCCGTGGCACTGACCCGCGCCCACGGGCCCGACCTCGCGCGCACGGGGCCGTCGGGGGCCGGACCGGTCCTGGTCCCGTGGACCGGGGCTTCGGCCGCGGGACGTACGTCGCGGGCCCGATGCGGTGCGGGGCCGGGCCTGCGATCGTCTTGCCCATGACGGACCTGACGGGCTTCAAGGATTTCAAGGGCTTCAGCGAGCCGGAACTGACGTACCTGCGGGCACAGCACCTGGGGCGGCTCGCGACGGTGGACGCGGCCGGACAGCCGCAGGCGAACCCGGTGGGGTTCTTCCCGCAGGAGGACGGGACGATCCTCGTGGGCGGCCTGTCGATGGGCACGACGAAGAAGTGGCGGAACCTGGAGGGCAATCCCCGCCTGTCCCTGGTCGTGGACGACCTGGTCAGCACCCGCCCGTGGAAGGTCCGCGGCGTGGAGATCCGCGGCGTCGCGACGCTGGAAGTCGGCCCGCACTCCCTGGGTCCCCACTTCAGCCCGGAAGTGATCCGCATCCACCCGCACCGCGTGCTGTCCTGGGGCCTGGACGACGCGTAGTCCGCGACGCGGACCGGCCGGGGGGCCGACCGCGGGGACGGCCGGAGGCCGGGTCCCGCGCAGTGGAAACCCGCAGCCCCGCGCAGAGAAAACCCGCAGCCCCGCCCGGCGGAATGCCGGGCGGGACCACGGGGCTTGGGCGGGACCCCCGGGAGGACCCACTGCGGGGCCCCGGGAGGGATCGCGACGCGGGAGCGTCAGCCGCGGCCCCCGCGCTTCGCGGCGTAGTTCGCGCGGCCCTCCGCGGACCGCAGCCGCCAGTCCCGCCTGATCTCCGACCGGAGCCGCGCGTCCGTCTTGGCGACGATCCGCTGGTTCTCCCGCAGCAGCTTGCGGTAGCTCTCCAGCCTCCGCTCCGGCAGTTCCCCCGAGGCCACGGCGGCCCGCACCGCGCACCCGGGCTCCGCCTCGTGCGCGCAGTCGTGGAACCGGCACTGCCGGGCGAACTCCTCGATCTCCGAGAAGACCTGCCCGACACCCGCCTCCGCGTCGAAGAGCCCCACGCCCCGCAGCCCGGGCGTGTCGATCAGTACGCCGCCGCCCGGCAGCGCGAGCAGGTTGCGCGTCGTGGTCGTGTGACGGCCCTTGCCGTCCACGTCGCGCGTCTCCTGGACCTCCATCACCTCGGAGCCGAGGAGCGCGTTGGCCAGCGTGGACTTGCCCGCGCCGGAGATGCCGAGCAGCACGCTCGTGCCGCCCGCGACCACCGCGGCCAGCACGTCCGTGCCCTCACCGGTCAGCGAGGACACGGTGAGGACCTGGACGCCCGGCGCCGACGTCTCGACGTCCTCGACGAGGTGGCCGAGGGAGACGGGGTCCGGGACGAGGTCCGCCTTGGTCAGGACGACCAGCGGCTGCGCCCCCGATTCCCAGGCGAGCGCCAGGAAGCGCTCGATGCGGCCGAGGTCCAGTTCCACGGCCAGCGACACCGCGATGATCGCGTGGTCGACGTTCGCGGCGAGGATCTGGCCCTCGGACCGCTGCGAGGAGGTGGACCGCACGAAGGCGGTCCGGCGCGGCAGGTAGGTCTTGACGTACCGCGGGGTGCCGTGCGCCTCCACCACCGCCCAGTCGCCGGTGCAGATGACCCGGAGCGGGTCGTGCGGGGTGACGAAGGCGGTGTCGGCGCGGACGATCCCGTCCGCCGTCATGACGTCGCACTGCCCGCGGTCGACCCGTACGACCCGGCCGGGCACGAGGCCCTGATCGGTGTACGGGGTGAACTCGTCCGCCCAGGCATCGTCCCAGCCGAAGGGGCCGAGGGCGTGCGAGAGCGAAGCCTGCGAGAAAGAAGAGAAAGACAAGGGAAACCCTTCACAGGGTGGCCCCGGCAGAGCGCGCCGCCACGGCGCGCGGGAGTGGTGTGAGGTCAGCCGGAGACCACGGAAGTGACATTGATGGTCTTCTGAGTGCGGGCAGCGCCCTGCGCGATGACAGTCATCAATGAACTCACCTCCGGGTCGTACAACATGCTGACGCGTGCGGGAACACGCCGTCCCGCACCGCTCGGCGGGAACACCCCCACCGTAACAAGTCCGTTCAGGCGCGCGCCACTTCTTTTACGTGCCCCCGCGCCGCCCGCCCGCGCAGGGCTCCGCCCGCGCTCCACGCCCGGCTCGCGAGGTCGCGGGCGAGGATCCCCGCCCGGGTCGAGGGCACCAGCAGCGCGGCAGCCCGGGCGACCCCGCGCTGTTTGGGGTCGACCAGCAGCCGGTGGCGGGCCTCGTAGCGCCGGAAGGCCGCGGTGTGGTCGCCGGGGCTCGCGGCGAGTTCGACGGCCAGCGTGTGCGCCCCGGCCACGGCGAGGGTGCTGCCGTCGCCGAACAGCGATACCGAGGAGGCGGCGTCACCGAGCAGCGCGGTGCGGCCGAGGGACCAGCCGGTCATCCTGACCTGGCTGACGGCGTCGAAGTACAACTCCGGCGTGGTCCGCAGGCGGTCCATCAGTTCGGGCACCCGCCAGCCGCCGCCCGCATAGGCGGCGGTGAGCAGCCGCTTGTGCCGATCGGTGTCGCGGTGGTCGAAGCCCGCTTCGGCCGGGGCCCGGTAGGCGAGGAAGGCAAGTGAGCTGCCGCGCCGGGGGTGTACGGCGGCCAGACGGCCGGGAGCGCTGTGCGCGACGACGGTGTGGGGGTCCTCGGCCGGGACGCCGAGCGGGAAGGTGGCTACGTACATCCCCGCGTGGTGCACGAACCGGCCTTCCTCGCCGAAGGCTTCGCGCCGGACGGCGGAGTGCTGGCCGTCGGCGCCGATGACGAGGCCGAAGCGGCGGGGCGGTCCGTCACGAAAGGTCACGTCGACCCCGTCCGAGTCCTGACGGAGGGTGTCGATGGAGTCCCCGAAGAGGAACTCGGCGTGTTCGCGGCTCGTTTCGTGCAGCACGGCAGCTAGGTCGCCGCGGCCGATCTCGATGTCCCGGCCGGCGGCGGCGCCGGGCAGGCCGCCCAGCGGGAGCCCGCCCGTGCGGCGTCCGGTGGCGTCGACGAACCGCAGGGCGGTGACCTGGGTGCCGGCTTCCCGGAGGCGGCGCGTGATGCCCATCCGCTCGGCCACTTCGAGCGCGGGGCCCCGGACGTCCACGGGGCTTCCGCTGGAGCGGACGGCGGTCGCACGTTCGACCACGGTCGGCCGGAAGCCGTGCCGGGCGAGCCAGTAGGCGAGCACGGGCCCGGCGATGCCCGCGCCGGAGATCAGGACGCTCTTGTCGACGACGCTCACGGAGGTCTCCTCGTATGCCGCGTTCCACTGCCGACTCTGACTTACCGTCGGTCAGGAGCCACGGTAAATCTCTGTTGTCAACTCAGGCAAGGGACTAGGCTGTTCCTCATGGAGAAACGTCGAACCTCAGATTTTGAGACGATTTACGAGACGCGAATCGCCCCCGTGGCGTCGCATAATGAGTCCATTATCGAGACGGCTTCCGACACCCGGAGGCGGATCCTGCGGGTGTCCATGGAGCTGTTCGGGGTCCGCGGGTTCCACGACACCTCGCTGCGGGAGATCGCCGAACGGGTGGGCGTCTCCAAGCCCGCCGTGCTCTACCACTTCCCCGGCAAGGCCGACATCCTCGCCGCCCTCGTGGAGCCGATGCTCCGCGATCTGGCGGCTGCCCTGGCCCGCGCGGCGGCCGTCCCGCCCGCCTCGCCCGGGTCCGTGCCCGCCGACGCCCGGTGGGCCGCCATCGAAGGGGTCCTCGACGTCTGGCTGAAGCACCGGTACCTGCTCCGGCTCAACCTCCAGGACATGGCCCTGGCCACCCCCGGCCCGGCCTTCGCCCGCCTGCGCGACGCCATGCTCCGGGCGGGCACGCTGGTGGCGGGTGCGGACCCGGGGTTCGCGGAGCGGGTACGGGCGGCCCAGGCCGTCGCGATGCTCTCCGACCCGGTGGTGCTCTTCACCGACGCCCCGGCCCCCGTCCTGCGCGCGGCCGTCCTGGACGGCGTACGGCGTCTCCTGGACGGGCCCGCCGGGCCGGGGACACCGCCGCCCGCGTCCGGCGGCCGGCGCGGCCGGCCCGCCGCCATGAGCCCGGCCATGGTCGAGGCGGCCCGCCGGATGCACGCGGCGGGCAGCGGGGCCACCGCGATCGCCGCCCGGCTCGGCGTCTCCCGGGCCACGGTCTACCGCAACCTCCCGCAGGAGGAGGACGGCGAGTGACGTGTCCGATGCGTTCAATACCGGCCGCGTGCATCGTGCCTAGTCTGACGCCATGACTCCCCGACTCGACATGATCGGCATCATCGTCTCCGACATGGCCGCCTCGCTCGCCTTCTACCGCCGCCTCGGGCTCGACATCCCGGCCGAGGCCGACTCCCAGCCCCACGTGGAAGCCGTCCTGCCGGGCGGACTGCGCGTCGGCTGGGACACGGAGGAGGTCATCCGGTCCTTCGACCCGTCCTGGACCCGGCCCGCGGGCGACGGCCGGGTGGGGCTCGCCTTCCTGTGCGACTCCCCCGCCGCCGTGGACTCCTTGTACGCGGAACTGACCGGCGACGGCCACAGCGGCCACCTGAAGCCCTGGGACGCCTTCTGGGGTCAGCGCTACGCCGTCGTCCTCGATCCGGACGGATCGGGCGTCTCCCTCTTCGCGCCGGCCGACCCGGGCTCCCCCGCCGACCTGGCCGCCCCCGCCGCGTAGTAGGCCCCCGGCGTCGTCCCGGCCAGGGCGCGCACCTCGCGGACGTAGTGGGACTGGTCGGCGTATCCGGCCATGTGGGCCACCGCCGCGTGCGGCAGCCCGCGCCGGGTCAGCGCGAGGGCCCGCTGGAGGCGCAGGATCCGCCCCAGCGTCCGGGGCCCGTATCCGAAGGCGTCGAGCGACCGCCGGTGCAGCTGCCGCTCGCCGAGGCCGACCGCCGCCGCGATGGCGGCCACGCCCTGCCCCGCGCGCAACCGGGCCGCGACCTCCGGGGCCAGCGCGTCCGGGGGCCCGCCGTCGGCCGCGCGGAGCCGGGCCAGTTCCTCCAGTCCGGCGCGGGGGTCCTCGTAGGACGCCACCCGCCCTGTGAGGCGCCGTACCTCGGCTGCGGGCCACAGGCCGGCCAGTTCGACCCGCCGGTCGCGCAGTACGCGGGCCGGTACGCCGAGCAGCGCGGGCGCGGTGCCGGGGGCGAGCCGGATCCCGGCGAAGCCGCTGCCGGCGACCTCGCCGGCGGGGTGCGCGGCGGTGTCGGGGCCGGCCACCAGGAGGCGGCCGTCCACCCACAGCAGGTCGACGCAACCGTCGGGCAGGACCACCCCCGAGCCGCCGGCCGCGTCGGCCCGCCACAGCACGGCGCCGGGGACCAGGCGGGACGGTCGTTCCTCGTACACGAGGACCAGGTTAGTGCCGTCACCCGAAAGGTTTCGGCGGGCCGGCGCCGGCCCGCGCTCAGTGCTTGCGCAGGCGCGAGTGGTAGTCCTCGGGGGGCAGGAACCGCGACCAGCGCTCCGGGAACTCCGACGGCATGTCGTCGCCCTCGTCGTCCTCCGACTCCCCTTCGGCCAGCGCCCGCCAGGCGGCCGCCCGCGCGACGAGCTGCGCGGCCTCGGCCTCGCGGACCCGCTCGTTCGCCTCGCGCGCCGCCGCCGTGGCCAGCGAGGGCCAGACGCGGTCGATCGCGGCGTTGACGGCCGCGCCGACGAGGACGGCGAAGGCCGAGATGCCGATCCAGAGCAGGATCGCGACGGGGGCCGCGAGGGATCCGTAGATCGTGGGGCCCTCGACGGTGTTGGTGAGGTAGATCCGCAGCAGGAAGGAGCCGACCACCCACATGGCGAGGGCGACGAGCGCGCCCGGCACGTCCTCGATCCAGGGCGAGCGGACGGGGACGGAGACGTGGTAGAGCGTCGTCAGGAAGGCGATGGAGAGCAGGGTGACGACGGGCCAGTAGAGGACCGCGATGACTTCCGTGCTCCAGGGCAGGAGCCGCACCACCGTGTCCGGGCCCACGACCATCAGCGGCAGCACGACGGCGCCGATCAGCAGGGCGATGACGTAGAGCAGGAAGGCCAGGAGCCGGGTCTTGACGATGCCGCGCTGCCCGTCGAGCCCGTACATGACGGTGATGGTGTCGATGAAGACGTTGACGGCGCGCGAGCCCGACCAGAGGGCGAAGGCGAAACCGAGGGAGATGAGGTCGGGGCGGCCCCGGTTGGTGACGTCGTCGAGCATCGGTTTGGCGATCTCGTTGACGCCCCGGTCCGACAGGACGGTGCCGACCGCCCGCAGGATGTTCTCCTCGATGCTGGCGACGGTGGTGCCGCCCGACCAGCCGTCCACGTACCCCAGCAGGCCCAGCAGGCCGAGGAAGAGCGGGGGCAGCGAGAGCAGCGTGAAGAAGGCGGCCTCGGCCGCGAGTCCGAGGATGCGGTACTCGATGCACGAGTTCACGGTGTCTTTGAGCAGCAGCCACGCCATCTTGCGCTTCGAGACGTTGCGGTAGAGGGCGCGGGCCCGGTGGAGCCTTCCGGGAATCCGCTCGGGTGTTTCTTTTGCTGGCTGCACGTCCTTACGGTATCCGCATGGCAGCCACCACCCACACAGTCAGCAATCAGGCCCCGCTCCTCACGGCCTACGACGTCTACGGCAGCGACCGGGTCCTGAGCGAGGGCGTGGAGCGGCATCTCGCGGGCGCGGAGCCCGGACTCGCCGCGCAGGTGCGCGGCGAGCTCACGGATCTGGGGCGGGCCGCAGGATCCCGCCAGGCGCAGGACTGGGGCGCGCTGGCGAACGAGAACCCGCCGAAACTGCGCACCCACGACCGGTACGGCAACCGGATCGACGAGGTGGAGTTCCACCCTTCGTGGCACCGGCTGCTCGGGCACGCGGTGGGCGCCGGGCTCACCGACGCGTGGGGGCGCCCCGCGGGGCACCTGCGGCGCGCGGCAGGGTTCTTCGTGTGGTCGCAGGCGGAGTCGGGGCACGGGTGCCCCGTCTCGATGACGCACGCGGCGGTGCCGGCGCTGCGTACGGATCCGGTGCTCGCCGCGGAGTGGGAGCCGCGTCTGACCTCGCACGTGTACGAGGAGGGGCTGCGGCCGGCCGGGCAGAAGGCCGGGGTGCTCTTCGGGATGGGCATGACGGAGAAGCAGGGCGGCAGCGACGTACGGGCGAACACGACGACGGCGGTGGCGCTGGACGCGTCCGGCGAATACCTGCTGACGGGGCACAAGTGGTTCTGCTCGGCGCCGATGTGCGACGGGTTCCTGGTGCTGGCTCAGGCTCCGGGCGGGCTCACGTGCTTCCTGGTGCCGAGGGTGCTGCCGGACGGCACGCGGAACGTGTTCGCGATCCAGCGGCTGAAGGACAAGCTGGGGAACCGGTCGAACGCGTCGAGCGAGGTGGAGTTCGACGGGACGTGGGCGCGCCGGGTGGGCGAGGAGGGCCGGGGGGTGAGGACCATCATCGAGATGGTCGCGGCGACCCGGCTGGACTGTGTGATCGGGTCGGCCTCGCTGATGCGGCAGGCGCTGACGCAGGCCGCTCACCACGCGGAGCACCGCTCCGCCTTCGGCTCCCCGCTCATCGACCAGCCGCTGATGCGCAACGTGCTCGCGGACCTCGCGCTGGAGTCCGAGGCGGCCACCACGCTCACGCTGCGCCTCGCCGCCGCCTACGACGCCGGCACCGACCAGGAGCGCGCCTTCCTGCGCCTCGCGGTGCCCGTCGCGAAGTACTGGGTGACCAAGCGCTGTACGCCGATGGTGGCGGAGGCACTGGAGTGTCTGGGCGGCAACGGCTACGTCGAGGAGTCGGGGATGCCGCGCCTGCTGCGCGAGTCCCCGCTGAACTCCATCTGGGAGGGATCGGGCAACGTGCAGGCCCTGGACGT
Organism: Streptomyces sp. NPDC006544; assembly: GCF_040611715.1. Taxonomy (NCBI): domain Bacteria; kingdom Bacillati; phylum Actinomycetota; class Actinomycetes; order Kitasatosporales; family Streptomycetaceae; genus Streptomyces; species Streptomyces sp. NPDC006544. The sequence continues at coordinate 25,471 of NZ_JBEXOV010000080.1, forward strand.
GCTGCGCGCGCTCCAGCGCGAGCCGCTGGCGCTGGGCGCCTTCCTCCAGGAGGTCGGCCTGGCGCGCGGGGCGGACCACCGGCTGGATTCGGCCATCAAGGACCTGCTGACCGAGCTCGCCGACCTCGAGGGCATCGAGGCACGGGCCCGCCGCGTCGTGGAGCGCATGGCCCTGGTGCTGCAGGGGTCCCTGCTGGTGCGCTGGGCCCCGCCGGAGGTCGCCGACGCCTTCTGCGCCTCGCGGCTGGGCGGCGACTGGGGCGCGGCCTTCGGCACGCTGCCGCACAGTCTCGACCTGCGGTCCATCGTGGAACGGGCCCGGATCACGGGCTGACAGAAGGGCCCCAACCCTTCTGTTCACGGGCTCGCCGAAGGGCCCCAACCCTTCGGCGAGCACGGCGGTCGTGGATCCGGGCCCGTCGACCTGGATGAGGGATGGCGCCGCGCCGACTCGGCACCACCCCTGATCCGTCGAGCCCCGAGGAAGGAGCCGTCACGTCGCCGGGCGACGTCCGCACAGTTTCGATCGCGCGACCGGGACTTGGCGAGAGTTGCATGACGTTGCACCCTTTGAATCGGAACGGCCCGCACCCGGGGCGTACCGCGTGCGCCGGGATCCCGCACGCCTCGTACACCCCCCGGGCGGTATCCGTCGTACGTCTGTTCCACACGGGAGGTTCCGGTGGCCCACACCACGGGCAGCGCGGTCGGTGCGGCACGCATTTCGGCCATGGACGCGCGTGAGGCCGCGCGTCTGCTCAAGGGCGTACGGGCGGCCGCGCTCGCCGGGGACCGGCCGCCGGCCGCGCCCCGCCCGGAGATCGCCGAGTCCTGGCGCCGGATGCTGGCGGGCGGCGTCCACCCGGACCGCGACACCCGCTCCCGGATGCTGTCGGCCGCCGAGACCGAGGAGCGGCGGCAGACGTCCCCGCTGCGGGACCTCCTGCCCGTCCTGCGCGAGGGGCTGCTGCCCTCGCTGGACGAGACCCTGCACATCATGGTCGTCGCCGACGCCGACGGCCGGCTGCTGTGGCGGGAGGGCCACGCCTCCATCCTGCGCAACGCGGACCGGCTCGGCTTCGCCGTCGGGGCCGACTGGGACGAGGCCGTCGTCGGCACCAACGGGGTGGGTACCGCCCTGGTGGCCCGGCGGCCCGTCCAGGTGTTCTCGGCGGAGCACTTCGTCTCCAGCCACCACGACTGGACCTGCGCGGGCGCCCCCGTGCACGATCCCCGGGACGGGCAGCTGCTCGGCGTGGTCGACGTCAGCGGACCGCTGGCCACCATGCACCCGGCGACCCTGGCGTGGGTGAGCTCGGTGGCCCGGCTCGCGGAACGGGAGCTGCGGATCCGGCACCTGGAGTCCCTGGAACGGCTGCGTTCGGTGGCGGCCCCGCTGCTGGCCCGGCTGCCCGGCCGGGCCGTGGCCGTCGACGGCCACGGCTGGACGGCGGCCGTCACGGGGTTGGCGCCGACGGAGCGGATCCCGCTGCCGAAGGCGTTCGGGCCGGGCCGGGTGTGGGTACCGCAGCTGGGCGACTGCCTGGCGGAGCCGCTGCCCGGCGGCTGGCTGCTCAGCGCCGCGCAGACCACCGGCGGGGCGCGGGCCGCCGCCCGCGTCGTCCTGGACCTCAGCCGGCCGGAGGCCTGCCTGGCGACCGTCTACGGGGCCTCGGGCAGCTGGTCGCAGGAGCTGAGCCCGCGCCACGCGGAGCTGCTGTTCCTGCTGGCGGAGTCGCCCCGCGGCCGCTCGGCGGCGGAGCTCGCCCGGGAACTCTTCGGGGACCCGACGCGCACGGTGACGATCCGGGCGGAGATGTCCCGGGTCCGGCGCAACCTCGCGGGCGTCCTCGCGCACCGGCCGTACCGCTTCGCGCAGGACGTGGAGGTCGAGGTGGTCCGCCCCGGGAACCCGGCCGCCCTGCTGCCGCACTCCACCGCCCCGGCCGTGATCGAGGCCCGGCGGGGAGGGGCGGATCCCAGGGGGACCCCCCGGCCGTGACCTGGGGATGTGATTCCCTGGCAGGCATGAGCACCACGACGCTGACCACCTGGTCCCTGGAAATGACCTCGCCGAGCGACCTCGTCCCGTCGGCGGCCGTCCCCGGACCGGAGATCCGGATCGTCCGGTCCCAGGTCCCGTCCCCGGAGTTCAGCCGCTTCCTCTACACCGCGGTGGGCGGCGACGTCCACTGGACGGACCGGCTGGGCCTGACCCGCGCCCAGTGGGCGGAGCAGCTGGGCCGCCCCGGGGTGGAGACGTGGGTGGTGTACGACCGGGGCACCCCGGCCGGGTACGTGGAACTCGACCCGCAGCCCGACGGTGTGGTGGAGATCATCTACTTCGGTCTCATCGCGGAGTTCCGGGGGCGCCGGATCGGCGGCCACCTGCTGACCGTGGGCATCGAGAAGGCGTGGTCGCTGGCGGAGCGCTGGCCCGAACTGCCCCCGACGCGCCGGGTCTGGCTCCACACGTGCAGCCTCGACGGGCCGGCGGCGATGCCGAACTACGTCCGCCGCGGCTTCAAGGTCTTCCGCGAGGAGACGGAGCCCTACGAGCCGTCCCCGACCCCGGGATCCTGGCCCGGCGCCTGAGCTCCACCCGGGGGCCCCGAGGGGCTCCCCGGGGTGACCCCCGTCACGGGGATCTCGCGATACGAGACGACTTCGTCCGGATCGTGGACAGTAGTGGACTCCTCCAATCGCCCCATGCCACGCTTCCGCCATGAACGGAGCTGGAATTGCCTTGGTGAGTCGGCGGCACGTCGACCTCGGCCGCATGTCCAGCGCCATCTGTCCGGCGCGCTGAGGGAACCAGCACCGCCGCACGACGTACGGCCACCGCGCACTGCCGCCGCGCCCGCCGTAGGACGTCACCCCACCACCGCAGTCCCCTGTAGGCCGCCCACCGCCCCACGAAGGCGGCGATCAGCCACACCCGCTCCATGTGCGCCAGGGGTCACGCCGCCACTCCCCCTGCCCATGCCCTGAGCCGCCGAAGAAGGACGTACCGCCATGGCCGCCACCCCCGAAACGACCGCAGCCGCCGCACCCGCCGCCGCCGCGCGCCGCAAGACCGGCCGTCACCGCGGTGAGGGCCAGTGGGCCGTCGGACACCACACGCCCCTCAACGGCAACGAGCAGTTCAAAAAGGACGACGACGGTCTTAATGTGCGGACACGCATCGAGAACATCTACTCCAAGGCGGGCTTCGACTCGATCGATCCCAACGACCTCCGCGGCCGTATGCGCTGGTGGGGGCTGTACACCCAGCGCAAGCCCGGGATCGACGGCGGCAAGACCGCGATCCTCGAGCCGGAGGAGCTGGACGACAAGTACTTCATGCTGCGCGTCCGCATCGACGGCGGCCGGCTGACCGTCGCGCAGCTGCGCGTCATCGGCGAGATCTCCCAGGAGTTCGCGCGCGGCACCGCGGACCTCACGGACCGCCAGAACGTGCAGTACCACTGGATCCGCATCGAGGACGTCCCCGAGATCTGGCGCCGCCTGGAGGCCGTCGGCCTCTCGACCACCGAGGCCTGCGGTGACTGCCCCCGCGTGATCCTCGGCTCGCCGGTCGCCGGCATCGCCAAGGACGAGATCATCGACGGCACGCCCGCCATCGACGAGATCTACCGCCGCATCGTGGGCAACCCGGACTTCTCCAACCTGCCCCGCAAGTTCAAGTCCGCGGTCTCCGGCTCCCCTCTGCTCGACGTGGCGCACGAGATCAACGACGTCGCCTTCGTCGGCGTGAACCACCCCGAACACGGCCCCGGCTTCGACGTCTGGGTCGGCGGCGGCCTCTCTACCAACCCCAAGCTGGGCGTGCGCCTGGGCACCTGGGTCTCGCTGGACGAGGTCCCGGACGTCTACGAGGGCGTCATCTCGATCTTCCGCGACTACGGCTACCGCCGGCTGCGCACCCGCGCCCGCCTGAAGTTCCTCGTCGCCGACTGGGGCCCGGCCAAGTTCCGTCAGGTCCTCGAGGACGAGTACCTGAAGCGCAAGCTGACCGACGGCCCGGCGCCCGAGCAGCCCAGCGGCCAGTGGCGCGACCACGTCGGCGTCCACCAGCAGCAGGACGGCCGGTTCTACGTGGGCTTCGCACCCCGCGTGGGCCGTGTCGACGGCGCCACCCTGACCAAGATCGCGGACGTCGCCGAGAGCCACGGCTCCGGGCGGCTGCGCACCACCGCCGAGCAGAAGATGATCGTGCTCGACATCGAGGCGGACCGGGTCGACTCGGTCGTCGCGGCCCTGGAGGCGCTGGACCTGCGGGTCACGCCGTCGCCGTTCCGCCGCGGCACGATGGCCTGCACCGGCATCGAGTTCTGCAAGCTGGCCATCGTCGAGACGAAGGCGCGCGGCGCCTCGCTGATCGACGAGCTGGAGCGCCGCCTGCCGGAGTTCGCGGAGCCGCTGACCATCAACATCAACGGCTGCCCGAACGCCTGCGCCCGTATCCAGGTGGCGGACATCGGTCTCAAGGGCCAGCTGGTCCTGGACGACGAGGGCAACCAGGTCGAGGGCTACCAGGTCCACCTGGGCGGCGCGCTCGGCCTGGAGGCCGGGTTCGGCCGCAAGGTCCGCGGCCTCAAGGTCACCGCGGCCGGTCTGCCGGACTACGTCGAGCGGGTCGTCACGCGCTTCGAGGACCAGCGCGAGGGCGGCGAGCGCTTCGCCGCCTGGGTGACCCGTGCGAAGGACGAGGACCTCTCGTGAGCGAGCGCGCCGCGCCCTTCTACTGCCCGTACTGCGGTGACGAGGACCTGTTCCCGAACGAAACCGGCCACGGGGCATGGGAATGCAGGGCCTGCAACCGAGCCTTCCAGCTGAAGTACCTGGGGCTGCTGGCCCGGGGTGTTCGGTCCAATGACGCTGGAGGGGACGAGATATGACCACCATTCAGGAAACCGGTCCCGAGGCCGGCGCGCTGAAGGCGCTGGCCGAGCGGGCGGGCCGCGAGCTCGAGGACGCCTCGCCCCTGGAGATCCTCACCTGGGCGGCCGAGACCTTCGGCGGGAAGTTCGCCGTGACCTCCTCCATGGAGGACGCGGTGGTCGCCCACCTCGCCTCCCGCGTCTTCCCCGGCGTGGACGTGGTCTTCCTCGACACCGGCTACCACTTCGAGGAGACCATCGGCACCCGTGACGCGGTCGAGGCCGTGATGGACGTCAACGTCATCACGCTCACCCCGCGCCGGACGGTGGCCGAGCAGGACGCCGAGTACGGCCCGAAACTGCACGACCGCGACCCCGACCTGTGCTGCGCGCTGCGCAAGGTCAAGCCCCTGGAAGAGGGCCTGACGGCGTACGACGCGTGGGCGACGGGCCTGCGCCGCGACGAGTCCCCGACCCGGGCGAACACCCCGGTGGTCGGCTGGGACGAGAAGCGGCAGAAGGTCAAGGTCTCCCCGATCGCCCGCTGGACCCAGGACGACGTGGACGCGTACGTCCAGGAGCACGGCGTCCTCACCAACCCGCTGCTGACGGACGGTTACGCCTCCGTCGGCTGCGCACCCTGCACCCGCCGGGTGGCCCCGGGCGAGGACGCCCGGGCCGGCCGCTGGGCCGGGCGCGGGAAGACCGAGTGCGGACTGCACGGCTGATGACAGACACCTCTCGCACGGAACCGACGGAGACGAAGCAGATGAGCGTGAGCGACCAGGGCGCCACCGTGTGGCTGACCGGGCTGCCGAGCGCGGGCAAGACCACCATCGCCTACGCGCTGGCCGAGCGGCTGCGCGCCGAGGGCCACCGTGTGGAGGTCCTTGACGGCGACGAGATCAGGGAGTTCCTCTCCGCGGGTCTCGGGTTCGGCCGTGAGGACCGGCACACCAACGTGCAGCGGATCGGCTTCGTCGCCGAACTCCTCGCGAGCAACGGCGTCAAGGCGCTCGTGCCGGTGATCGCGCCGTTCGCGGACAGCCGCGAGGCCGTCCGCAAGCGGCACGCCGCCGAGGGCACCTCGTACCTGGAGGTCCACGTGGCCACCCCGGTGGAGGTCTGCTCGGAGCGTGACGTGAAGGGCCTGTACGCCAAGCAGGCGGCGGGCGAGATCTCCGGTCTGACCGGGGTCGACGACCCGTACGAGGCACCGGAGTCCCCGGACCTCCGTATCGAGTCGCACACGCAGTCCGTGCAGGAGTCGGCTTCGGCCCTGCACGCGCTGCTCACCGAGAGGGGCCTGGCATGACCGCCACCGTCGCACACGTCCACGAAGGGACGGACGCGCCCTACGCGCTGTCGCACCTCGACGCCCTCGAATCCGAGGCCGTGCACATCTTCCGCGAGGTGGCGGGCGAGTTCGAGAAGCCGGTGATCCTCTTCTCCGGCGGCAAGGACTCGATCGTCATGCTGCACCTGGCGCTGAAGGCGTTCGCGCCGGCGCCGGTGCCGTTCAGCCTGCTCCACGTGGACACCGGCCACAACTTCCCCGAGGTGCTGGCCTACCGGGACCGCGCGGTCGCCGAGCACGGCCTGCGCCTGCACGTGGCCTCCGTCCAGGAGTACATCGACGCCGGCAAGCTGCGCGAGCGCCCCGACGGGGTCCGCAACCCGCTGCAGACCCTCCCGCTGACCGAGGCCATCCAGAGCCTCAAATTCGACGCCGTCTTCGGCGGCGGCCGCCGCGACGAGGAGAAGGCCCGCGCCAAGGAGCGCGTCTTCTCCCTGCGCGACGAGTTCTCCCAGTGGGACCCGCGCCGCCAGCGCCCCGAGCTGTGGCAGCTCTACAACGGCCGCCACGCCCCCGGCGAGCACGTGCGCGTCTTCCCGCTGTCCAACTGGACCGAGCTGGACGTGTGGCAGTACATCGCCCGCGAGGACATCACGCTCCCGGAGATCTACTTCGCCCACGAGCGCGAGGTCTTCCAGCGCAACGGCATGTGGCTGACGGCCGGCGAGTGGGGCGGCCCGAAGAGCGGCGAGACCCCGGAGTCCCGGCTCGTGCGCTACCGCACCGTCGGTGACATGTCCTGCACCGGCGCCGTCGACTCCGACGCCGCCACGCTCGACGCCGTGATCACCGAGATCGCCGCCTCCCGGCTCACCGAGCGGGGTGCCACCCGCGCCGACGACAAGATGTCCGAGGCCGCGATGGAAGACCGCAAGCGCGAAGGGTACTTCTAGAAATGACCTCCACCACCGAGCAGTTCGCCGATCTGTCGGCGACCACGCTGCTGCGCTTCGCGACCGCCGGTTCCGTCGACGACGGCAAGTCCACGCTCGTCGGCCGCCTCCTGCACGACTCCAAGTCGATCCTGACCGACCAGCTGGAGGCCGTCGAGGCGGTGTCCGCCCAGCGCGGCCAGGACACTCCCGACCTCGCGCTGCTCACCGACGGCCTGCGGGCCGAGCGGGAGCAGGGCATCACCATCGACGTGGCCTACCGCTACTTCGCGACGGCCCGCCGCCGGTTCATCCTCGCCGACACCCCCGGGCACGTGCAGTACACCCGGAACATGGTCACCGGCGCCTCCACCGCCGACCTCGCGGTGGTCCTGGTCGACGCCCGCAACGGCGTGATCGAGCAGACCCGCCGGCACGCGGCGGTCGCCGCGCTCCTGCGGGTGCCGCACGTGGTCCTGGCCGTCAACAAGATGGACCTGGTGGGCTACGCGGAGTCGGTCTTCGCCGCGATCGCCGAGGAGTTCACCGCGTACGCCTCGGACCTGGGCGTCCCGGAGATCACCGCGATCCCGATCTCGGCCCTGGCCGGCGACAACGTGGTCGAGCCGTCCGCGCACATGGACTGGTACGGCGGCCCGACGGTGCTCGAGCACCTGGAGACCGTCCCGGTCAGCCACGACCTCACCGCCTGCCCCGCGCGGTTCCCGGTGCAGTACGTGATCCGTCCGCAGAGCGCCGAACACCCCGACTACCGCGGCTACGCGGGCCAGATCGCCTCCGGCGTGCTGCGGGTCGGCGAGGCCGTGACCGTGCTGCCGTCGGGCCGCACCTCGGTCATCGAGGGCATCGACGCGCTCGGCGGGAGCGTGGACATCGCCTGGGCCCCGCAGTCGGTGACGGTGCGGCTGAAGGACGACATCGACATCTCGCGCGGCGACCTGATCGCGCCGTCCGCGAGCGCGCCCGCCACCACGCAGGACGTCGAGGCGACGGTCTGCCACGTGGCGGACCAGCCGCTGGCCGTGGGCGCCCGGGTGCTGATCAAGCACACCACGCGCACGGTCAAGGCGATCGTCAAGGAGATCCCCTCGCGGCTGACCCTGGACGACCTGTCACAGCACCCGAACCCCGGACAGCTGGTCGCCAACGACATCGGCCGGGTCGTCGTACGCACCGCCGAGCCGCTCGCGCTCGACTCGTACGCCGCCTCGCGCCGCACGGGATCCTTCCTGCTGATCGACCCCGCGGACGGCACGACGCTGGCGGCCGGCATGGTCGGCGAGTCCTTCGCCTCCCAGGCCGAGACCACCGTCCAGGCCGATGAGGAAGGGTGGGATTTCTGATCATGATCGGCGATATCTACTCCACCTTCGCGAAGGAGGGCGGCCGTGTGGGCAGTGGCTCCCTCGGCAGCGGCCAGGGAGGTGTGGGGCGATGTGCGTGATGACGTACGCGCACCGCTCGCGCGCCCACACCCCCGCAGAGCCGTACCCGCCCCGGCTCCACAGACGAAGACGTGCGTCGTGAACCGACGCTACGAGAGGAAGCCCTCCCGTGCCTGCCACCGGTACCACCCGTAGGACCCCGAACCGCGGCCTCGTCGCCGCTGCAGCCCTGCCCCTCCTGATCGGCGCGCTCGCCTCGTGCGGCTACGGCTCCGAGGCCAAGAAGGACGACGCTCCCGCGAAGGAGAACGCCGCCGCCGCCGGCGAGAAGCTGTCTGCCTCCGAGGTCCGGATCGGCTACTTCCCGAACCTGACGCACGCCACCGCGCTGGTCGGTCTGCAGGAGGGCCTGATCCAGAAG